>DASSWT010000063.1:0-16478 GCA_035704555.1 Saccharospirillum sp.
ATCTTCGATGACCTTGTCGAAATACGGCACTGGTTCCAGCGTTTCCTCATCCCGATACAGCCCGACAACACTGACTTTGGCATTGGGAATCAGTTGCATAACACCATCGAGCATGCCAAGCCCGGCACGCAAAATGGGCACGACGGTAATTTTTTTACCTTTTATCCGCTGCACCTTCAAGGGCGCCCCGGTCCAGCTTTCAATTTCCACCGTCTCCGTCTCAAGCTCCCGCCCCGCTTCATAAGTCAGCAGGTTGCCCACTTCACCGGCCAGTTCCCGGAAATGCTTGGTACTGATGCCCGCTTCGCGCATTAAACCCAGTTTATGCTGTATCAATGGGTGTGTAATTTCATGTATTGCCATTTATATTTCCTTAGCCGCCTATTGCCGCAACCCGTTAAACCGCTGAACTGTATAGTAGTCAAACTTCGGATTTCACGGTTGGCTATGTTGCCAGTCGCCCGCACCGGCCACCAGGTAGGGCTATCGAGGGTCGGCGTAAACCCATCCATGGGGCCTGGACCGCAGCATCCTTGCTGCAGACCACCCTCGATAGCCCTACCTGGCAACCGGTGCTAACCCTTTGCCAGCGAACTCCGAATCTTGAGTAACTCTTGAGTAACTAAAGTAAGGCGCCCAATCGGCTGGATCTACCTTAATATTCATTCAAGTTTTGGAGTACGCAACCTAGTGAGTGTCAGGTGCCGGGTATACCTATCTGGGGAAGTCCGCAGCAGGGATGCTGCGGTCTAGGCCCCATGGACGGGTTAACGCCGACCCCAGATAGGTATACCCGGTGCCTGACACGGACTCCTGGCACCAAGTAATAATTGAACTCCGAACTTGCCTTATTTATTCAATATCTGCCATAAAATCCAGTTCTGCCTGTTGCCGAATAACCTTGCGGTGGTTGGCCCAGAGTGTCCGGATTTTATCCTGATTGCATTTTTGCCGGTCTACCAGCACGCGGGTGTTCAATTGCCCTACCCGATTGCCCTGGGCCAGAGGTACCTTGGAGAATACGAACTGATTGGAAATCATGTCCATAAAGGGGCCGGATTTACTGGTTGGCATGATGAACAATAATTGCAGTCCGAGTGATTCAGTCAGATACCGGATCACTTCTTTGGACCGGGTCTCATCCATTTTCGAGAAGGCTTCATCCACCAGTACCATGCGCAGGTGCGAGTCGCCTTCGTTAAAGCGGAAGGCCGAGGTGATGGCCGCGGAACGGATGATGTAGGCTGGCGTTTCCAGCTGGCCACCCGAGCCGGTACCGTATTGGCTCAGCGCGATCGGTTGTTTGCCTTCCGGCTGCTTGTAGATTTCGTAATTGCGGTAATTCCGGTAATCGGATATCCGCTCCAGCTCGCGCAGGGCCCGTTGCTCATCGTCATCAAGCAACATCTCCATCAGCTGGTCGCGGACCTGGGCTGAACGGGCGCTCAGTTCGGTGTCAAACAGGGTTTGCCCTTCGCCCAGCGACGGGCTTTTGATTACTTCATCGAAGAAATGCCAGTACTCCCGGTATTCCGGCACCCAATCCCAGTCGAACCAGTAACGTTCGCGGTCGGCACCGAAGCGGTGGTGTTCGAGCTCGGCGTTCAGATCTTCCAGCACCCGTTTGCCATCGTTAATTGACTGATAAATGGCGTGGCACAGGTTGGTGACAAAGGCATTATTGAAGCTGTCTTTGAGCGCGCCCAGGTTGTCGACTTTCTCGACCAGAATGTTGTTC
The DNA here is from genome assembly GCA_035704555.1 of Saccharospirillum sp. GTDB lineage: Bacteria > Pseudomonadota > Gammaproteobacteria > Pseudomonadales > Natronospirillaceae > Saccharospirillum. Next base: position 1,739 of record DASSWT010000063.1, read on the forward strand.
TTCAGGCGGTTGTGCACCTGATCCACCTGGCGGCGCAGCGATACGATGCCTTTGAAGAAATCGGCGCTGTGCAGTTCGCTGTAGTTCAGGTCCAGCGCGATGGCATCCTGTGGCTGGCAATCCTGATTGTGATCCTTAAGCAGTTGTTCCAGTTCGTGTGCGCGAGCGTTCAATTCACTTTCCAGTGATTTTCGCAGGTTCTCCTGGGTGTCGGCATCGGCGGTTTCAGCCGCCACATCGGCTTCCTCCAGCCGAGCCTCGACGTCAAATTCAGGCCACACACTGACCAGATCGCGCAGGTAGTTTTCCTTGCGCTCACTGTGCAATTCCGTGGTTTCCTGCTGGTCACTCAGGGCCTTGCACTGGCGCGACAGGGTCTCGATGCGCTCACCCAGGCTGCCTTTGCGTTCGATCAATTCGCGAATGCGCGCATCCAGTGCTTTCAGCTGTTCACTGACCTCGCGGTATTCGTCTTCCAGACCCTGGGCGTCGCTCAGATCCAGCGAGGCCAGAGCCTGTTCGGCCATGCGCAGTGCGCGCTGGGCTTCGAGCATGTCGCGCATTAAATCGGCGTGGTTCAGATGCGCCAGTTGGTTCACCGCCTGATAGAGCGCGCTGACTTCCTGCACCTGGGTTTGCCAGTCGTTGGCTTGCTGAGCCAGGGTCATCAGTTCGTCTTTCTTGGCAGCCATGGCGCGTTCGCGCGCACCCTGGCCGAACACCAGATCAGAGACCGGCATATCACAGCGGTACATCGCATAGGCGCCGCTGCCGAGGCCCTGATGAGTCACACCGCGACGCGTTTTTTTCAAGGCATCGGCGTCTTCGCATTGTTCAACCAGACCGTAGCTTGCCGTTAAGTAGGCGCGCGCAACGGAATGATCGAATTCCATCAGGTGCACCACCGAATTGGCGGGCAACGTAACCCGTTCGGCATCCTGACGGGCCTTGCTGCCCTGAATAACCCGGGCGCGGTTATCCTTGGGCAGGTTGCGCACAATTTGAATGGCTTCCGCCTCAAATTTGGCCTCAACCAGAATCGCGAAGCGGGCACCGCCAATGTAGCCTTCCAGCGCCGACTGCCATTTTGGGTCGCGAATCTCGACGTGGTCGCACAGTACGCGCGGGTCGGCCTGGGGCAGCTCTTTGCGAATCGCTTCCAGCGCGGTGCGCACGTGATAGGGGTAATTCAGTTGCTGGCCTTCGAGGCTGTCGATGTCCTGCTGTTTGCGGCTGATCGACTGGCGGATTTGGGCGAGCTTCTGCTCGCGTCTGTCTTGCACACGTTGCAGTTGATCGCGCAGACTGACACCAGTGCTCGACCAGGCATCGCTGAACCAGGCTTCACGCCACTGGTTCATCAGGCTTTGCTGGGCAATGACATCGTCCAGATGCTGTTCCAGTGGTGACAAGTCAATCCAGTCCCGGTTCATCAGGCTGCGAAAATCGACCGGGCTGTCCGACTGCTGCATTACCGACTTGCTCAGTTGCCCGAGTTGTTTGCCAGCCAACTCCGGTAGCTCGGTCGCCAGGCTGGTCTTCAACAGGCTTTGCTGGATCTGGGCGCTGGCTTTCAGGCTGCGTTGCAGAGCGTCGTCTTGCTGCAACAAGGGGGTTGCCAGTTGCGTCAGGGTTTTCTTGCACTGCTCGGCCTGGGTTTCAAACTTGTCTTTATCCTGCAGCGCACCGACGCCCCGTCGTTGCGCTTCCAGTGACACCAGTTGTTCGTGTGACTGGTCCCGGCGCTGCTCGGCGACATCCAGATCCGACTGCACGGCATCGCGTTGCTGCAACAGTTTCTGTTGCTCCTGCTTGGCGGTCAGGTAGCGTTTCTGATCGTTCACAAAGCGGGATTTGGCGGCAATGTAATCAGCCAGGTTATAGTCGAGCCACTGGTCGATGTAGCGATCACTGTGTGCCCTTGACGTAGTCAGCCGGTCGATGGTGTTTTTCAACCGGTTGGCTTCGGCTTCCATGCCGCTGATGGTTTTCATCAGGTCCGACACGGTGCGAATGGCTTCACCCAGATCCTTCTGTTCCAGTATTTCCTGGGCTACAAAGGCGTTGATGCCTTTAACCGGTTTGTAAGCCATAAACCGGGAGAAAGCGCGGGCGGCGTTCATCGCTTCGCGTTCGCTGACTGCATCGTTACGGCCGCGAATGGCGGCGTAAAAACGGCGCAGGTACTGCTTTTTGGTATCGTACTTTTCAATCGAGACGGTCTGGGCTTTCAAGCGGCCAACCAGCGCATCCAGTTTTACCACGCTGCGGCCCGTATCGCCTTCGATCACGAAATCGGACTGGCTCAGTTGCTCGCCGGGCGCAATCATATAGCTGATGTCACCCAGCCGGGCGATTGGCTGACTGCCGGCTTTGTCGAGAAAGGCGCTGGCGCCGATAATGGCGGTAAAGGGTTCGGCCGGCTCACCCTCAGTCGGGTGAAATACGGCAGCCAGATAGCCTACGGCACCATCCGGGCGCGCGTATGAGCCGTCATCGCAACCCAACACATAGGAGGCCAGTGTGCGCACCTGTTTGCCACGCCCGCGCTGCGTCGCCTCGTCTTGCCCGGGGTTAAAATGAAACAGCGTATCGTGCGCGGCGGTCATGATGGTTTGCAGTGCATCGGCGGCTGTGGTTTTGCCGGAACCGTTACCGCCGCTGAGCAGGTTGATTGGCCCGAAATCGAATTCCAGCAGCGGAATATTGCCCCAGTTTACGTAGATGAATTTTTTTAAAAACATGATCAGTCCTGTGCAAAAACAGAGGCAGTGGGGTCAGTCACGGTAATGCGATCCGGGTGTTGAATGTCTTCATCCGCATCGCTTTCTCCCGGGTTATTGTCGGCCGCCGCCGATGGTTCGACTGTGTCAGGCAATTCCGTTCCTTCAAGCAGTGCGCCGAGCACGTCATCGGAGACGTAGCTCATGATCATGGGCCGAATGCGCACCCAGAAGTCGCCGCTGTCGAGGGCGTCGTCCTGGCTCAGTTGAATCAATCGCAGCTGGCGCAGGCGCTTGAACAGGTGTTTGCGCTCGGTGACGTTGTCGGGCAGCGATCGCTTCAGCAGGTTGCGCAAGGAAATAGTGATGTTTTCCAGCGATGCCAGCACGCAGCCGTTGTCGTCAACCTGGCCTTCACGCAAGGCGCGGTCGTAGAGGCTGCGCAATACCAGCACCAGCGCCACTTCCTGTTGATTGAGGCGCACCCGGAACCCCTGGTTAAAGGGCCCTTCGCCGCTGTCGTCAAGACCCGGTACTTCCGCTCCGGGTGGGAACAGGCGCACAAAGTTGAAGCGACGATCGTGCTGAATCTGAACCCCGATCAGTTCCAGGTAATCCTGCACCTGCCCTTCCAGGCGCAAATAGCGATCATACAGTTGCTGTTCGATCTGGCTTTCGTCCCGGCAGATCACGCCATAATCGAGCAACCGAATCAGCAATTCGCTGTATTCCTGACGACTGAAACCAGCGGTTTCAAGCCGGTGATCGAGATCATCAAACATGGTCTGACTCCTGTTCGGGAACGTCACTCGCGCGCTGGGGCTCGAGCCGGATGCTGAAGTTATCCTGGGATTCAAAGTATTCCGAGGCGACCGAATCACCGGTCCACTCGACGATAAAGCGATAATCGGACGACAGCGAGCTGGCCGCCCCGACCTCAATGGCATGCGCCAGCGCCAGCAAGTCGTCGGCTGTCTCGACCGGCAGATCGGCGGTGGAGACGGTCTCACCCCGGCTGAGCTGATTGATCAGGTAGTTGCGGACCCGGTTGTCGTTGATCAGGAAGGCCTGGTCCAGCACCTGTTGCACATAGAGTTCCTTGCGCGCTTCGGTGTCGAAGTCGTCCTGGTTGTCTTCGGTCACGTCCATGGCGAAGTGGCGACGGGTGCGGGCGGCATGCATGCGCACACTCACCGGGTCGATAAAGCCGACCCGGGTTACCGACATGGCCGCGCCCGCTCTGGCCAGTCCGGCATCCCGGTCGGCGGCGTCTAACTGGCTCAGGCGCTGGCACACCTTGACCACGTCGTTATGTTGCTGGCTGGCCAGGTAGCTGATCTGCCGGATAATGATATCGGCCCGTTTGGTGAAGCCCTGCAAGGCGCGACGCAGGGCCGGAACCATGATGTCGCTAGCCGCCTTGAGCCGGCTTTCGATGTTGTCGAGTACAGACCAAAGCAAGCTCTGCCCTTCCTGAACCTGATCGGGCAGCAATTCGCGCAAGCGGCGCTCGGCGCGGGCTTTGAAGCTGCGATCCTGGGCGCGGATCTGGCGTATGCAGGTGGCGATGTCGTCACGGTATTTTTCGACGTTGTCGGCACTGAGCCGTATTGACAGGTCCGGCTGGAAGCGTTTTTCCATGAAGTCGAAGAAGTCCTGGCTGACGCGCTGGATCATCACCTGGCTTTCCATTTCCCGCACCAGGGCCCGCTTGCGTTCGTCAAGTTCGGCGATTATGTCTGTAAAATCACTGATAATCCGCTCTGAATACTCCCAGGCGTCGAGCACGTCGTAAACTTCACCACGCTCCAGAAAGGCCTGCAGGGCGTTACGGACGTTACGGGTGTTACGGTGCCGGGTACGGATCTGGTCCAGATCCCCGGCGACGAACGGCTCGGTAAACTGGCGGCCGCGCCGGCTGAAGTTGAAGGTGCTTTGCAGTGTGGCTTCATCGACCTGTTTTTCCAGCCAGCCATGCTCGACCAGGGTGTTCAGCGACCAGACGGCCTGATCCCGGCTGGTCCGGAAGCGCCCTTCCCGGTCGCCGTCGTCGGTGGCCATTTCCGGCGCCCGCACCAGTGCTCCCTGAAAAGTGTCGACCACATCCTCGCGGGACAGGGCATGGCCGTAATCGGCGCTGGAGCTGCTGTAGAGTCGCCGGTACAGCTCGGTCAGACATTCAACCAGCTGAGCCCGGTATTTACCGGTCATCGGTCGGAAAAACTGATTGCGTTCATTCTCGAAAAACATAAGAAAATCAATGCGTTGAAGGTGGCCTCACCGGGGCAGTGAGGATACCTTAAATCGGGCGGTTTCGACAGTCACAAACAGGCTCCGGCACCCGTTGGGTCGGCCACTGGTTGAAGCTCCATACTGTGGCCCTATTATTAGACTGTGGCTCCGGAGTTCACCCCGCAACAGGCGCCTGGAATACGTGCCAGCTACCGGGTAGACCATTCCGGGGTCGGCGTAAACCCGTCCATGGGGCCTAGACTGCAGCATCCCTGCTGCAGACTTCCCCGGAACGCTCTACCCGGCAGCTGACACTCGTTTCGAGCTTAACTCTGGTATTGTTAAAAACTAAGCATCCATAACCCCAACAAGACTCGTAATGAACACAATCTTCTAGGCTTCCAACCAGTAACTATATAAAGGACACCCAACCATGAGCACCCTGAATCTCCCCAAAACCGGCGCCCCCGCCCCGGAATTCACGACCCTCAACCAAAACGAAGAAACCGTGTCACTGAAGGATTTTCGCGGCAAGAAGGTGATTCTGTATTTTTACCCCAAAGCGATGACCCCTGGGTGCACCACCCAGGCCTGCGGCCTGCGCGACAGCAAGGCAGAGCTGGAAAAACGCAATGCCGTCGCGCTGGGCATCAGCCCGGATGCGCCCAAGCGATTGGTCAAATTTATCGAGAAGGAATCCCTGAACTTCGATCTGCTCAGCGATGAAGACCACAGCATTGCCGACAAATACGGAGTCTGGGGGCTGAAAAAGTTCATGGGACGGGAGTTTGACGGTATACACCGCATCACCTTTATTATTGATGAACAGGGCAAACTGGCGCATGTTATGGAGAAGGTGAAAACCAAAAGCCATCACGATGACGTGCTGGCTGTGCTCGACAGCCTGTAAGCCTGCCGAGTCGATAGCGCATATCAATCATCCAACGCCGGTAGACTGTCGTATACTGGCAGTCTGTATTTATAAGAGCGGTTACATGACTGACACCTTGCCCAAACTGTACCAAACCCTGATCCGCGATCTGGGTGAAGACCCTGAGCGCGAGGGTCTGCTCGACACGCCGGCCCGGGCGGCGACAGCCATTCGTTTTCTCACCGCCGGTTATGCGCTGGATCTTGCATCAGTGACCAACGGCGCCGTTTTCAGCGCCGATACCGATGAGATGGTGCTGGTACAGGACATTGAATTCTACTCCCTGTGTGAACACCACATGCTGCCCTTCTTCGGTAAGGCGCACATTGCCTATATACCGCAGGGCAAGGTGCTGGGGCTGAGCAAGTTTGCGCGCATCACCGATATGTATGCACGTCGGCTGCAGATTCAGGAGCAACTGACCAAGCAGATTGCCAATGCCGTCCTTGAGGTGACCGACGCCGCTGGCGTGGGCGTCGTCCTTGAGGCGCAACACCTGTGCATGATGATGCGCGGTGTGGAAAAGCAGCAATCCAAGACCACGACGTCTGTCATGCTGGGCAGCTTCCGCAAGTCTCGAAACACGCGCAATGAATTCCTTACGCTACTGGGGCGTCGATGATGATTCACGAAAACACTGAGGCCTGTATCCGCATCAAAGACCTGCGACTGCGGACTTATGTTGGCATCAAGGAAGAGGAAATAAAGAACAAGCAGGACATCCTGCTCAACATCACCATTCGTTTCGATGCCAGTGATGCCATTCATTCCACGGAAATAGAAGACACCCTGAACTACCGGGTGATCACCAAACAGATTATCGCCTTCGTGGAAGACAACCAGTTCCTGCTGCTTGAACGCATGACCCACGAAGTGCTGGCGCTGATCATGGAGCACAAGGAAGTCCGCTTTGCCGAGGTTGAAATCGACAAACCACACGCTCTGAGGTTTGCCGAGTCGGTTTCCATCTCCTTGTCCGCTACCCGTCAGCCGCAGTAGCGGCCGTTCCGCTTGCATTCCATTTGCAAGACCTTTTGATCAATGGTTTGATAGCGCGTTTTTTGGGGAGGTGAGGCACCTCCCGGCTCACATTGATCAGAGGCCCGGCAGGCATGGCGCATTTTCTCATCATCAATACCGGTGGCACCATCGGTATGGCAGACACTCCTACAGGCCTGGCTCCTCAGGCGGGTCTGCTGAAATCCACTCTGCTCAGCGATACCCGGCTGGCCGACTGGCGGAGTCACACACTCAGCTGGCAGGAATGGCAGCCGCTGATTGACTCATCAAACATCCGGCCCGGACACTGGTATGAACTGCGCGATCAGATCAACAGCACAGAGTGCGATGGCGTCCTGATCATTCATGGTACCGATACCCTGGCCTACAGTGCGGCTGCGCTGAGCTTTTTGCTGTCCGGAACCGCAAAGACGGTGGTGATAACCGGGGCGATGCGCCCACTGATACAGGCCAACAGTGATGGTTTTGGCAATCTCACGCTGGCACTGGATATTCTGACCCGGCAACAGCCCGAGGTATTCGTCGCCTTCAACGGCCGTTGCCTGCCCGCCAGTCGGGTGAGCAAGGTTGATACAGCAGCTGACAGCGCCTTTATGACCCCCAACTGGTCCGACAGTCTGTGGTCGCAGCCCGCCGGCAAAGCAAAAATCGATCTGAGCCGGCCCTGGCGCCCTTCGGCGCTGGGTGTGCAAACCCTGTTTCCCGGCATGCCGATGGACGGTCTGATGAGCATGGTGGAGCGCAACTACCGGGCTCTGGTTCTGAACACCTATGGCAGCGGCAATGTGATGACGGATTCGGCGCTGGAGCGCATTCTGGAAAAAGCTGGCAACCAGTCGATTCCGGTGTTCGTTCGCAGTCAGTGTCTCTTCGGTGAGGTTCACCTGGGTCAGTATGCCGCCAGCAGCCTGCTCAGCAATGTGGGTGCCGTCGCCTGTGGCAGCATGCCGCTAGAAGCCGTGCTGGCAAAACTGCAGATTCTGTGTTCCGAGTTCAACACGGCCAGTGAGGTGATTGACGGCTTTAATCAGCCCTGGGCGCGGGAATGGCAGTCGCTGTGAGTTGATCCTGGGCCAGCGGGTGACCGCCCTCGGCGGCCAGGTGCAAATAGTGATCGGCCTGTTCCTGGTTGGCAGCGAACCCGGGCAGGTTACCGTCGCGATAGCACTGGTGCATTTGCCAGGCGGCCTTTGGTCGATCAACCCCGGCCACCCGGCTTAAATAGCGGGCACCATTGGCACGATGCCCGATATCCGACCCTTTGTGCAGCAGCAGAAAACCATAGAGCTCCTGAGCATCGGCCACACCTTTATCGGCAAAGTGCCGAAACCCGCGCATCAGGCGGTCGTGTACCCAGCGAAGCCGGGTTAGCCAGCGCTGATGAAACACCCGCTTCAGACACCAGAAGCCCCACTGATCAAGTCGTTTGCTCATCATTACTCTCTGTTCACTTTAGCGGGTTAAATGGGGTCGCACACGACGGGTTCAATTGACGGATGGCTGCGATATACTGCCCGCCCTCATCTTTTCTACGGAGCCTTTATGTCACTTGGCACCTGGACACCCGCTGAAACCGCACCCCAGCCGCCCAGCAACGACACTCTGAAGCAAGCCGCGACACTGGGTCAAAACGCGGATCATTTTCCGGCACAGACACCCAATGGCCTGGGCGAACTGCAGAGCTGGATGAAACAACCCCACTCGCAGTGGCAACCGGTTCTGGAACCACTGGAAACCGATACCCTGATCAATCTGGTCCGGTTTTTCACGCTGGCGGAACAGCGCTGGGCTGGCTGGGAGGCCGGTGACAAGAACCCGGCCATCTGGATTTGCAAAGTACTCAAGCCCCGGGGAGCTTTCCCCGACGCTGAGCTGACTCGCTGGATTAAAGACAACACCGACAACCGCTTCCTGCCCTATGGCAACCCGCTGGCATGAAACCGGCCCTGCCCGTCGATGACATTCGCGACGAGGTGCTGTCGCACTGGGCGCACAATGGCTGCCTGGTGCAGTCGCCGCCCGGGTCAGGCAAGACGACCCGCTTGCCGCTCTGGTTGCTTGAAGCTACCCCTCAGGAAATTGTCTTGCTGCTGCCCCGCCGCCTGCCGGTCAAGCTGGCTGCACACCAGTTGGCCAGGCAACTGGGCGAAGCCGTTGGTCAGACGGTCGGTATCAGCCTGCGCGACAACACTCAGCGCAGCACTAAAACCCGCCTGACCGTCACTACCTACGGTGCCTTTTTGCGCCGGCTGACACGGGACCCTGAACTCGCTGGCGTGAGTACCGTGATTCTGGATGAGTTTCATGAGCGCCAGCTCGACCAGGACAGCTGCCTGACCTTGCTGCACAGCTGCCGGGCCATGTTCCGGCCCGACCTGAAACTGCTGGTCATGTCGGCCACGCTGGCCATGGATACCCTGCACCGGCGCCTGGCATTGCCCAAAGTCGAATCCGACGGGCAGTTGCACCCGCTGACCCTGCATTACCGGCCGATCCGTAACCCGGACTGGCACAGCGCCCTGCTCAGGGTTATTGAAGAGGCCCGTGCGCAGTGCGATGGCCATATCTTGGTGTTTTTGGCGGGTCTGCGGGATATAGAGGCCGTGAACCAGCGGTTACCGGCGGAATGCGAAACCTTCGTTATGCACAGCCAGGTTAACAATGACGATCTGATCGACCAGCTTCAAAACAGCAAGGCTGCTGTTATTCTCAGCACCAATCTGGCGGAAAGCAGCGTCACCCTGCCGGGCGTTCGCTGTGTTGTCGACCTGGGGCGCGAGCGCTATGCCCGGGTCGACCCCCATACCGACCTGACGGAACTGGTCACCCGGCGCATCAGCAAATCCAGCGCCGATCAGCGAGCGGGCCGTGCCGCCCGGGAAGGCCCCGGGCTGTGCTTCCGGCTCTGGTCCGAAACCGAACAGGATGCACTGGCACCCGATCAGCCCGCCGAGATCACCCAGGCCGACCTCAAACCTCTGGTATTGAACCTCGCCGACTGGGGCCTGCAACGCGAGGAGGCCTTCTGGCTGACGCCGCCCAACCCTGGCCGCTGGCAATTGGCGCTGGATCAGTTACACCACTGGCAGGCTATCGACGCTACGGGTACGCAATTGACGGACCATGGCCGCACCCTGATCGATGCCGGCCTCACACCCACGCTGGCGCACCTGGTCAGCCTGGCCAGTGACCCGGCCACCATCAGCGATGCACTCTGGTTTGCGGCCATGATGAGTGTTGAGCAGCCGCTACCTGATCCGGTACGCGACACCTTTGCTGAACAGGTGCGTCGTGGTGATCCTCGCCTCAAGCAAGAAGCTCGTCGCCTGGCACGCTCTCTTGGGGTAACACTCAAAGACCGGGCTCACCCCCTACCCGATGAGCTGCTGGTCAGGGCCCTGCCGCAACGCCTGGTACGGGTGGACGCCGATGACACCGCCCGGCTGGCCTCAGGCCGTCAGGTAAGATGCCGCGATCAGGGCCCGAAACCGGGTTGGTATCTGTTGGTGCAGGGTCAGGACCAGGGCAGCAGCATTCTGGCGCACACCCTGTGGCCGCTGGACGATCAGGCGGTCCATTCGGCCCTGCCGGAAACGGAAACGGTTCGTTATCGGCCCGATCTGGACCGGTTTGAATCTGAACGCCGACGGGGTGCCTTTGTACTTTCCACCCGGCCAACCCGGCCCAAAGCCGCCGAAAAGGTCGCCGCCTGGCGTCACAGTCTGGCTCAAACCCCGGTAGACCAATGGCCCGCCCCGGCGTCGCTCAGCATCTGGATGAATCGCTATGCGCTGCTGCGCCACCACCTGCCGGATGACTGGCCCGAGATACCGAACGCCAATACGCTGGTGCAATGGGCAGACCCTTATTTGACCGCCCTGCCGCATCTGTCGGCTCTGGACACACCCGAGGTGCTCAATGCCTGGCTTGGCTACGAGCGGGTTCACGAGATAAACCGGCTGTGCCCATCGCGCTGGACCGCCCCGTCTGGCCGGGCCGTTCCGCTAACCTATGATGCCAGCACCAACCGGGTTTCGGCCGACCTCAAACTTCAGGAAGCGTTTGGCCTGACTGAATCGCCCACCCTGATTGGCGGCAGACTGGCGATGACGCTCAATCTCCAGGCCCCCAATGGCCGCACCCTGGCCAGTGTCATCGATTTGCCACATTTCTGGTCCAGTATTTACCCCGAGATCCGCAAGGAGATGCGTGGCCGCTATAACAAACACCCCTGGCCGGCCGATCCAATGACAGCGCCGGCCACTCAGGCAACCAATCGCCAACTGGCGGCTCAACGCTCTTCATAACGAGGCTCAGTTCAGCTCATGGATTCATATTCACGCATCAGGGACCTTCGCAACCTGCCTGCCAGAGGTCTGCAACGCTGGGTCAATGCAACTCGCTACAGCTGGCAGGGTTTAGGCAGCGCCGTCAAATACGAGGAAGCCTTCCGCCAGGAGACCATCGCCCTGTTTATCGGTGTACCAGCCGCTCTGTGGATAGGCAGCACGGTATGGCAGTCTGCCCTGTTGATTGCCGCATTACTGCTGATCATGGTGGTTGAAATGATCAACAGTGCACTGGAAGCGCTGGTCGACCGGGTCAGTATGGATTTTCACGAATTGTCGGGACGCACCAAGGACATGGGCTCCGCTGCGGTCTTGCTGACGATTTTTATAGCCATACTCGTATGGAGTGCGGCCATCTGGCAGAAATGGCTGGCCAGCTGACGGTTCGCTGTGCCCTGGCAAATGCTAACGAAAACCTAACGGTTACCGGCTGTTAAAAATTGCTAAACGCCTGGTATGGCCATACCTGAGCCGGGCGATCCTCTACACGTTCAATCAAACCGTACTCGGCTTCCAGGCGCGCCATAATGGTCATCGCCAATTCAAATTCGGCTTGCTCGCCTATGTCTTCCCCGGTAATGGCAAAGCACAATTTGCGATTGGAACGCATGAAACCACGTGTCGTCACGGCCTCAGTGTTGAAGCGCTGAACGAAGCTCTTGATCGGTTCGCACTGGGCATCGGGGGCCTGATTGAGCGTCAGGTTCCAGACACGCTCCCAACAACGGGCGGCAAGTCTGATTCTTGGTGGCAAAGGTGGCAGCTCACTGGAGCTGTAGCGGGGTGCGTGCAGTCTGCTGACATTGGCATCGAGTCTTGATTTGGCTTCGGTCATGTTCGCCCTGTCTGGTCAGTCGAATGGTACTGTAAAGCGACCAATCACCCACTAGGGGTAGCTGGCCTGCCTGTACACTTCGTCTTTCCGTGACGTGCAACGCTGAAAAAAATGAAGTGTCTGTACGTCTTCTCCCTGACTAAAAAGTAACCTATACACTTTCACAGCAAAGTCAATTCCCCTGCACCCAAACTGTGCTTTACAGCGCAGTTAAACCACAGGTTTGAGCAATGGTGGTCAAAAAATTGTCGGTTTCTCAGCCTGCTGCCCGTTCCACTATTCGCAATAGAGCCGGTGCATCAGGCCGATAACCTGCTCAGCCTCGTCACTGGCGATGCGGTAATACACCGTCTGTGCCTGTTTGCGCACTTTCACCAGCTGGTCACGGCGCAACCGGGCGAGGTGCTGTGACAAGGCCGACTGGCTGAGATCGATGCGCTGATTCAACTCGGAAACGGACTTCTCGCCATCCAGAAGATTGCACAGAATCAGCAGTCGGCATTCATTGCTCAGCGCCTTCAGTAGCAGCGAGGCACTGTGCACGTTCTGCTCCATGTCATCAACGACCCGATGCGTCCCGGTTCCCATTGAGAGGCTCTCCTTATTCAATTGAATGCAAATGATAACCGACTACAGGCTCGTTTCACTACCCGGATGTGTTTTTTTGAAAGGCTTTTCAAACCGGTGCCGAGCGCAGCTTTAGCTGATTCTTGGCATGCATCCGCCATTGCATTACTCTGCCGACCATTCTGATGACTAGGAACGCTCATGATCGCTCCCCCACAACCCCGACCCGCCGGCCTGATCCGACTCACCGGCAGCCTGATTTACGACTGGCTGGTGCTGCTGGGCGTGCTGATGTTGCTTGGCTTCCTGGCCGTGGCAGTGAACAAATGGCTGACCGGTGCCGATGCCATCCCGCCCGGAAATCCGCTGTTCATCCTCTGGAACCTGCTGATCATTTACTTCTATTTCGCCGGTTTCTGGGTCACAAAAACGCAAACGGTCGGCATGCGGGCCTGGCGTATTCACCTGGCCTCCACCAACAATCGCCCTCTGGGGTGGATGCATGCCACCTTGCGCCTGCTTACCGCCATTCCAGCCTGGGGTCTGGCCGGCATGGGGGTCTTCTGGCGCTTTACCAATCGCGAACGACTGGGCTGGCAGGACCAGGCAAGCTGGACTCAGGTCTATTACACTCCCAAAAAATAACCAATCAGCGTTCGCCTCTGCTGACACTCCGGGCACAAAGAATTTTACCGGCTGGTTGCCCCAGCGCTGCCAAGTAGTGGCGCCATTGGCTATGATGGCACCACGTACCGGGTACCTGACCCGGTCAATTTCGTTTGTTCACAGCTTAGGTTGGAGACATCATGCAATTTACCGTTTCATCCGCCGCGCTCGGCGCGACCAACACCGATGCCCTGGTCATTTTCCATTTTGAAGATGCCGACAGCGCCGCCCTGTCCGCGCTGACCGAAGCGCACCCCAAACTGATTCAATCGCTGCGCGATGCCAAGGCGCTGTCGCCCAAAACCGGGCAGGTCACGCCGCTGCTGGGTCACACCAATTTGCCCGCCGACCAGGTATTCGTAGTAGGCGCCGGCAAACGTGCTGAATTCCGCGAAAACCAGTTTATCAAGGTCATTAAAGCGGCCATCGGCACACTGAAAGGCACCCAGGCAAAAACCGCCAGCATTGTCCTCGACGACATCCAAGTCGCCGGCCGCTCCCTGCCCTGGACTGCCCAGAAAGCGACCGAGGTCATTCTGACCGGTCTCTACCAGTACGACACCACCAAATCCAAAAAAGCCGATGCCAGCACCCTGACGTCGCTGACGTTCCTGAGCGCGGACGATTCGCTCGAAGCACCGGTTCGCACCGGCAAGGCCCTCGCCCACGGCGTCAACGTCGCCCGCGAACTGGGCAATCTGCCCGCCAATATCTGCAACCCCCAGTATCTGGCCGAACAGGCCCAGAACCTGGCCGACGCCTACGATGAAATCAGCGTCGAGATTCTCAGCCAGAAAGAAATGGAAGAACTCGGCATGGGGTCCTTCCTGGCCGTAACCCAGGGCAGTGCCAACCCACCCTACGTTCTGGTGATGAAATACCAGGGTGCTGCTGCCAGCGAAAAGCCCCACGTTCTGGTCGGCAAAGGCTTGACCTTCGACACCGGCGGCATCTCGATCAAGCCGGCCCAGGGCATGGAAGACATGAAGTTCGACATGCTGGGTGCGGCCTCGGTGTTCGGCACCCTGAATACCATTGCCGAACTGAAACCTGCCCTGAACGTCATTGGCGTTGTGGCCGCAGCCGAGAACATGTGCTCAGGCACGGCAACCCGCCCGGGCGACGTGGTCAGCAGCATGTCGGGCAAAACCATCGAAATCATTAATACCGATGCCGAAGGCCGGCTGGTACTCTGTGATGCCCTGACCTACGTTGAACGGTTCGACCCGGCCAGCGTCGTCGACATCGCCACCCTGACCGGCGCCATTGTCATTGGCCTGGGCCACCACCCTCTGGCGGTCTACGCCAACGACGACAGCCTGCAACAGGAACTGGTCAGCGCCGGCACCAACGCCTGGGATCGCGGCTGGCCAATGCCACTGTGGGACGACTACCGGGACGAGCTCGACAGCCCCTA
>DASSWT010000098.1:0-8799 GCA_035704555.1 Saccharospirillum sp.
CACCCGCGCGAAGAGCATTTGCTGCCCTTGCCGGTGTGCCTGGGGGCGGCCGGAGGCCAGGCCGGTGAGATTCTGTTTGATGATACCGTTCTGGGTTACCGGACGTTTTGTGTGATCTGGCGGGATTAGGCTCCGGTTTAATTCTGTCCCCAAGGGGGTCGACAGGCTCACCCCGAACGGAATGCGGCAAGGTGGCTGTATTCACAACACCCGTTCGCTCCGAGCCTGTCGAAGGGCTCTCTCAGCCCACTTTCTTCAACACAATTCGCCGGTAGGTTTTGTATCGTTCAAACACCGCCTGGCTACGATGCCCGCTCAGATATTTGAACTTCAGCTTGGCCAGCTTCTTGCGAAACAGCCACTTGACCGACTTTAAAATCAGCCCGTGGCGTTCACCCAGATACTGGTCGAGCGTGCCCATGGCCGGCCCGATGCGCTCGCGCAGCAGCACGTCGAGCAAATGAATGTTCGGGCTGGTGTTGGCGGTAATGTCGCTGTTTTCCAGAACCTCCCAGTCGGAGGCTTCCAAGTCTTTAACGAACCTGGTGTAAGGGTGACCGCCGCCGAAACTTTTATCGCCGGGCTGGCCATCGCCGGTGTTATCGGTTTTGAAAAAATCGCAGATCACTACATGACCACCGGGTTTGAGCAGCGTATTGGCGGCCGCCAGCGCAGTCTGGTACGGAATATACTGAAAGCTCTCACTGAACAGAACGGTATCGTACTGGCCCGCCAAGGTATCCACAGGCACATCCTGCAAGGTACACCCCCACACCGTACTGTTTAGCTGACCCGCGGCGACTTTTTCGCGAACCCGGGCTTCCAGGTGCGGCGCAGGAATAACACCATCGACCTGATGGCCGCGCTCACTTAGCGCCACCAGTACCTGGCCGGTACCACAGCCCACATCGATGATCCGTTGCGGACCAGAGCCATGGGCTTCAATGGTTTCAATAATCTGTTCGGTATAGCGCAACTGCGCCTGCTTCATATAAAGCACGGAGATTTCGGGAATGCTGTCGTCCCAGAATCCGTAGTGCAGATCTTCCATTCCCGTCAATTGCTGGCCAAAAACCAGCCCAAATTCTTTAGAGTCCATGGCGTTGCCGTCTGTTATTAGTATCGGTTTACCTTATCACGGACTTTGAGGGCGGTGAATCAAGGGTTACTAACTCAGTTTCTGACGTCGCACAGTGTGAGCGGCGGTTGCCGGTGGTACCTCTGCGGGGGAGTCCGCAACATGGATGTTGCGGTCTAGGCTCCATGGATGGATTTACGCCGACCCTGCAGAGGTACCACCGGTAGCCGGCGCGGGCCATGGCCACTAAACGAACCCGGATACCGGGTTTTCAAGAGGTCAAAAAAGTATAGAAACTTTCTTTTGAAGTATTGGTGAGTTGTTCGCCTTACTCGTTTAATGGTGTTGTCCGTAGCGGGATTCCCGACATCGCAGACATACAACAACAACGATAGGTGAATGACAATGAACTCCTCCAAAACGTCCTGGCTGCGCCTGAGCGCGCTTGCCGTCGGTGTTTCATGCACCACTGCCGCCCTGGCGGAAACCATTACCATTGGCACCGTGAACAACGGTGACATGATCCGTATGCAAGCCCTGTCATCCGAGTTTGAAGCCGCCAACCCGGGCATCGAGCTCGACTGGGTGATACTGGAAGAAAACGTCCTGCGTCAGCGCCTGACCACCGACATCGCCGCCAACAGCGGCCAGTTCGATGTGATGACCATTGGCATGTACGAAACCCCCATCTGGGGAGCCAACGGCTGGCTTGAACCCATGGATAGCCTGCCCGCAAGCTACGACGAAGACGATCTGTTTCCGTCAGTAAAAGCGGGTCTGTCAGCCGATGGCGAACTTTATGCGCTGCCATTCTATGGCGAAAGCTCCATGACTTATTACCGGACAGACCTGTTTGAAGAGGCAGGCCTGACCATGCCCACCGAGCCGACCTGGGATCAGGTACGTGAGTTTGCCGTAGCCCTGCACGATCCGGCCAACGAGCAATACGGTATTTGCTTGCGTGGTAAAGCCGGCTGGGGTGAAAACATGGCGCTGGTAACCACCATGGTCAACGCCTTCGGTGGCCGTTGGTTCGATATGGACTGGAACGCGCAGCTCGAATCAGAAGAATGGAAAAATGCGGTTAATTTCTACGTCGACCTGCTCGGTAACTATGGCCCTCCGGGCGCAAGCAGCAACGGTTTCAACGAGAACCTGGCGTTGTTTAACACCGGCAAATGTGCGATGTGGGTTGACGCCACCGTCGCTGGCAGTTTTGTTACCGATGAAAGCCAGTCTGATGTCTCAGACTCGGTGGGCTTTGCCGCCGCTCCGAGCCAGGTAACAGAAAAAGGCAGTGGCTGGTTGTGGGCCTGGGCTTTAGCAATCCCGGTCAGTTCGGACTCAAAAGAGGCCGCACAGAAATTCGTGAACTGGGCAACGTCCAAAGAGTACTCAGCTCTGGTTGCGGATCGTCACGGCATAGCGGCAATTCCCCCCGGAACACGAGTTTCCACTTACGAAAATCAGGCCTATCTGGACGCGGCCGAGTTTGCCGAAATGACGCTGACACAAATGCGTAAAGCTGATCCGGATGATTCGACTCTGGAGCCTTCGCCCTACACTGGTGTGCAATTTGTTGCCATCCCCGGTTTCAGTGGTTTTGCCACGGTCGTCGGGCAGCAAATTTCAGGCGCTCTGGCCGGCAGTTCTTCGGTTGATGAGGCACTGGCAAATGCCAATACGGTCGTGAACCGTGAAGTGCGCCGCGCGGGTTATCAGGATTGATCCAGCGGTAGTGACTCAAGTATCGGGATTCGAACAGCCGGACTAAGCGAGCGCGGGTGCCGGTGACGCCCCTGAAGGGGAGTCCGCAACATGGATGTTGCGGTCTAGGCTCCATGGAGGATTGAGTGGGCGGCATTCCGCCCGACCCTTCAGGGGCGTCACCGGTAGCCGACGCCGACCCAGCCCCCGAACGAACCCCGATTCTTGAATGTTGAGTGCCGCCCGAAAGGGCGGCCAGGCTTTAATGTGGACGTACCCTAGTCATGTCTCAGCTCTCTAGAAATGCCCGAGCGGCACGCTTTCTGGTTGCACCCTCGGTACTGCTCTTGCTGGCATGGATGACTGTGCCACTGGCAATGACCCTGTATTTCTCCACGATTCGTTTCAATTTAACGATCCCGGGGATGCGCAACTTTGTTGGTTTCGACAATTACATTTTCTTTTTTACCGACCCGAGTTTTTTTGCCGGCATGTCCAATACACTGGTACTGGTCGGCTCAACATTGCTGATTACCGTGATTCTCGGGACTCTGATTGCGGTGTTGATCGACAACCCGTTTCCGGGCAGAAGCCTGGTGCGAATTTTGTTGATTTCACCTTTTTTCATCATGCCAACGGTCAACGCTCTGGTGTGGAAAAATTTGCTGATGAATCCGGTCAGCGGTTTCTTTGCTTTTCTGGCCAATAGTGTTGGGATGACGCCGATCGACTGGTTCACCAATGTGCCCATGCTGTCGATCATTATTATTGTGTCCTGGCAATGGCTGCCCTTTGCCATCCTGATTTTGATGACGGCGATGCAGTCGCTCGATCAGGAGCAACTGGAAGCAGCGCGCATGGACGGTGCTGGCCCGATTGCCATCTTCAGGCACATTACCCTACCGCACCTGGCTCGACCTCTGGCCGTGGTGGTCATGATCGAAACCATTTTTCTGTTGTCCATTTTCGCCGAAATTTTCACCACAACTGGCGGAGGCCCTGGCACACAAACGACCAACCTCGCGTACCTGATCTATACCCAGGCGTTACTGCAATACGACGTGGGCATGGCTTCGGCCGGCGGCATTGTAGCGGTGGTATTGGCCAATATTGTGGCTTTCTTTTTAATCCGCGTAGTCGGCAAATCATTGGCCGGGGAATAGGAGGCGCAGATGAACCTACACACTGAAAAAGTCGTCAAACTGACGCTGGTAACCGTAACCTCCTGGTTAGTGGCCGCACTGTTGTTCTTTCCGATTTTCTGGATGATTCTGACCAGTTTCAAGACTGAATTGGCGGCCTTTTCTTCACCGCCCAGTCTGTTCTTCTGGCCAACGCTGGAAAACTATTATGAAGTGTTTGAGCGCAGTGATTATGTTCGCTATGCCATGAACTCTGTGATCGTCAGTTTTGTATCGTCCATTCTGGCCATGATCATTGGCATTCCCGCAGCCTATTCGATGGCGTTTTATCCGACAAAGCGCACTCAGGGTGTACTGCTGTGGATGCTGTCGACCAAGATGCTGCCCCCGGTGGGCGTGCTGGTGCCGATTTATCTACTGGCGCGGGATACCTCACTGCTGGATACCCGCACCGGGCTGGTCATCATCTATACCCTGATCAACCTGCCCATCGTGATCTGGATGATTTACACCTACTTCAAGGATGTACCCAAAGACATCCTCGAAGCCTGCCGGATGGACGGTGCCAGCCTGTGGCAGGAAATCCGCCATGTGCTGATTCCCATTACCCTGGGCGGCTTGTCGTCCACCTTTTTACTGTCGCTGATTCTGAGCTGGAACGAGGCGTTCTGGTCGTTGAACCTGACCGCTTCCCAGGCGGCGCCCCTGACGGCGCTGATCGCCTCCTACTCCAGCCCCGAGGGGTTGTTCTGGGCCAAGCTGTCGGCAGCGTCGACGCTGGCAGTGGCCCCCATTCTGGTCTTCGGCTGGATCAGCCAGAAGCAACTGGTGCGTGGTTTGACCTTTGGTGCAGTTAAGTAGTGTGGGTCCTCGTTAACGGAGCCTTCGGGCTCCGTCTTTTTCTGAGTTTTTTATGCACCGCAGCGTCAGTGATGCTGTGTGACAGAGGAGTTTTTTGTGTCGGAATCGACTATCCACAAACTCGTGGACCTGACGGCGAACAGCTGCCCTGAATCATTATTATGGCCAGGCTATGATCGTCGCGATGTTGAGGTCAGCATTGCCCATATTGGTGTCGGCGGATTTCATCGCGCCCACCAGGCCCGTTATTTCGATGACTTCATGGCCCGCAGTGGCGACCTGACCTGGGGCATCTGCGGCATTGGCATCCGCCCGGCAGATAAACCTTTTCTGGAAGCCCTGTCTGCTCAGCGGGGTCTGTACACCCTGACTGAGAAAGATGACAACCTGATTCAAGACAGGGTCATCGGCTCACTGACCAGCGTACTGTTTGCGCCGGATGATCCGCAACGTGCCATCGACACACTGGCCCGGCCCTCGATTCGCATCATCAGCACCACCATTACCGAAGGCGGTTATTTGTACGACTTCGAAAAACAACGGTTCTTTCTCGATCACCCGGACGTTCAGCACGACCTGAGCAACCGGGCACAGCCGAAAACCATTTACGGTTATTTATGGCAGGCACTGGAAAAGCGTGCCAGTCTGGGCGCTGAGGGTGCCGTGACACTGCTGTCCTGCGACAATGTGCCGCACAACGGCGATGTGTTTCGTAAGGCCTTGCTGAGCTTTCTGGAACATGCCGACCCCGCTCTCTGTGCCTGGGTCAGGGCGCAGGTGTCATTTCCCAATTCAATGGTGGACCGCATTACACCGGCCCCCGGCGAAGCCGACCAGCGCGCCGTGCGGCAACGTCATAACGTCGATGACCCCTGCGCAGTGGGGGCGGAAACCTTTATTCAATGGGTGATTGAGGACGATTTCAAAGCCGGCCGTCCTGCCCTCGAAACCGTGGGCGTGCAATTCACCGCAGACGTTTCACCCTATGAAACCGCGAAGCTCAGGCTGTTGAACGGCAGCCACCTGATGATGGGTTTTATCGGCTATCTGGCCGGCTATACCCGGGTCGATCACGCGATAAAAGACCCGGCCATTCTGCAGCTGGTCCGGAATTATATGGCGCTGGACGCTGCCCCGACCCTAACACCCATCGCGGATATGCCGCTGGATGACTACCAGGACCAATTGATCGAACGCTTTGGCAACTCCAAGATTGCCGATCAGCAACAACGCATTTGCTCCGACGGCTATGCCAAGCTGAAAAACTACCTGATGCCGGTGCTGAACGATGTTCTCGGTGCCGGCGGCGATACCCGGCGCTTGAGTCTGCTGTTTGCCAGCTTTCTGAAGTATCTGGATGGCGTCAACGACGCGGGCGAGCCAATGCCGATCATCGAGTTCAACCTGAGCCAGGCGCAGCTAGACGCCAGTGCCGCGAACCGACTGTCGTTGCTGACCGTAGACGCGCTGTTCGGTGAACACCCCGATGCTCGCCGGGCGGCGTTTCTCGACGAGGTGGCGGAGCACCTGGCCGGCATCCGTGTGCGTGGCGCCTACGAACACCTGCTGCGCCAACTGCAGGGTTAGCGCGAGCCAGAGGGTGGCTATTTGTCCGTTGGCGGTTATCCTGTGTTTATCAGAGGAGATGCTCAATGAGTGCGATCAAACCGGAATACGAAGCCGTCTATGAAGCCCAGAACAGCTTTCGTTACCTGGCGCACGGTGCAGACAGTTCTCTGGTGCGCTGGCACTACCACAACGAATACGAACTGCATTTGATTCTGACCACCCACGGCAATGCGTTCATCGGCGATTACGTGGGGCCCTTTACGCCGGGCTCGGTGTTCCTATGCGGCCCCTACCTGCCCCACAACTGGGTCTCGCTTGGTGACTTCCAGACCGGCATTCGCGACCGGGTGATCAACTTTTCCGATGAACGCATCCAGTCACTGATTCAGGTACTGCCGGAAATGAAGGCCTTGCAAACCATGCTGGCCGACTCACGCTATGGCATCGAATTCTCCAAAGAGGCGAGTGCCCGGGTGATGGACGAATTCGCCGGTATTGCCGGACTCAAGGGCCCGGCGCGGGTGCTGTCGTTTCTGAACATCATGTCGGAACTGGCCCAGTCGCAGGATTACTGGCCGCTGTCGAGCCGGTCTTTCGAGGAGGAGTCGGATTCGCAAATGGAAGGCCGGGTTAACACCGTGGTCAACTACATCATTCACAACTGCACCCGGGAGCTGAGCCTGGAAGAGGTGGCCGGAGTGCTGGGTCTGGCGCCTACCTTTTTTTCACGCTGGTTCAAGAAAGCCACCGGGTACCGCTATATCGATTTTCTGACCCGGTTGCGCATCAGCCGTGCCTGCGAGCATCTGGAAGTCACCGATCGACCCATTACCGAGATCTGTTTTGACGCAGGCTTCGCCAATGTGGCCAATTTCAACCGGCATTTTCTGAAGATCAAGGGTATGACCCCGCGCCAATACCGGGAATCGATTGAAATACGTGGCAGAACGATGCAAAAGGTGGTCTTACAGCGTTAGTCTTGATCCGGGCACCAATTAGTGGGTATAAAGGGGGACCGGTTCTGTACCCGCGGAACCTCCCTGAAGGTGAAGGATCAGACGTATGCCCATCATTGCCATTGGCGGCGGTGAACTGAAGGATCAGGAAACGTTGCTGCTCGATCAGTTTATCGTCAAACAAACCCAGAAAGCCCAGCCTCGTGCGCTCTTTATCCCCACCGCCAGCGGTGATGCGCCCGCCTATATCGAGACATTCAATCAGATCTACGGCCTCATGCTCGGTTGCGATACCCGGGCCCTGTGCCTGAGCCGGGAACCCTCGGCCAGCACCATCGCCGAGCTGATCGACTGGGCCGACCTGATCTATGTCGGCGGCGGTGATACCCGGCGCATGATGATGCAATGGCGCGACCAGGGTTTGGACCGCCTGCTGATTGAGGCTGAAGCCAGCGGCAAGGTCCTGTGCGGGTTGAGCGCCGGCGCCATTTGCTGGTTCGACAGCGGGCTGAGCGATTCCAACCGCTTTGATGCCAACGGCGACTGGACCTATACCCGGGTCGATGGACTGGGGCTGGTGCCCGGTCTGTTGTGTCCGCATCTCGACAGTGAGCAGCGTGCCTTGCCGCTGATGCAGAACCTGCTTGCGGACCCGGTGCCGGCCCTGGCACTGACCGATTGCGCGGCGGCTGTGATCTGTGACGGTCAGTTGTCCATTCTCGAGGGGAACGATCGGGCGGCGGCCTATCGAATTACGCCGGCCGGGGACGGGTTGCACTGGTCGCAGTTACGGTAGGGGTTCATGTCGTTTTCAGGCGATGCATCACTGTAAAAACCGGCTGAAACAGAGCGTTTGAGTCGCCAAACTGTGATTGGGTCGACTATAGTGAAAGGCCATAGTAACGAAATGGCTGTGCATTATGCAGTTTTCTGCCGTCTTGCGACGCGTGTCCCTCAGGCGAAGCGGGTCTTTCACGTTATCGCGGTATTTTTCTTTGCCGCGAGTCTGTCTTCACCGGCTCCACGTATTCCGTTTTCACTGCTGCACTGCCGGAGTACTGATCGCCCTGAGCCTGGCAGGGGGGCCGGCATGGTCTCAGACGCTGCCGCCCCTGAGACTGGTTGATCAGGCCGGCCAGCCGGTTGGTGATGCGGTGGCCCGAATCGAACAGTCGCAAACCTCGGCCGCCGCGCGTGATGAGGACGTTGCCGTGATGGACCAGGTGAATCTGAGCTTCAGCCCCAAGGTCATCGCCATAAGCACAGGCACCCGGGTGCGCTTCCCCAACAGCGATGAAACCCGGCATCATGTTTACTCCTTTTCACCGGCTAAGACCTTTGAACTGCAGTTGTTTCGTGGCAACGAGGCGCCCCCGGTCGAGTTTGATCAGGCCGGGCTGGTGGTGATTGGCTGCAACATTCACGACTCTATGGTGGGTTACATCTATGTGTCTGATGGCCAGGTATTCGGCGTTACCGATGACGA
>DASSWT010000104.1:0-2582 GCA_035704555.1 Saccharospirillum sp.
TGCTCCGGAAACTTCTCCTGAATGAAGGTAATCATGCCTTCACGAATGGCGCACCGAAGGTTCCAGAGCCCGGTGGAGTCTTTGGCACTCATCAGCAGGCGAACCTGGATGTTGGTATCGCCGGCCTCGGTTACCTGCACAGTACCGGTATTCCCGTTCCAGTCTTCAAACGCCTGCAGCAAGCGGTCAAACTCGGTTCGCAGCGGTTCGATGGGCATGGCATAGTCCACATGGATAAACACCGCCCCTGTCAGTTCCGTATCGTTTCTCGACCAGTTTTCGAACGGGTTCTCGATAAACCATTGCAAGGGCACAACCAGCCGCCTCAGGTCCCAGACCCTCAACACCACATACGTTGCCGTTACCTCTTCAACCCAGCACCACTCGTCCTGTACATACAGCACGTCGTCGATGCGAAACGGCTGGGTCAGAGCGATCTGCATACCCGCCAGTAGATTGCTAAGCACCGGTTTGGCGGCGAAACCGAGTATGATGCCACCAATGCCCGCTGAGGCCAGCAGGCTTCCGCCAAGGTGCCGAACCGGTTCAAAGGTCATCAGGGCAACGCCCAGGCCCAGTATGACAATGAGGATATTCAGTATTCTCACCAGAAACCGGGTTTGGGTTTCCACCTTGCGGGCCCGCTTCCAATGGCCTTCAAGAACCGGGTTCATGGCAACAATGACATCGCCTATCGCCGACGTACAACTGACCAATGCCCAGGTAATCGCAACAATTAACGACAACGACGCCGCGTGTTGGAAGTAACCCAATAACGGCAAGTCGGAAGGAAAGGTCTCAAAGAGGCCAGTGAGTACCACGAGGGTAACAACAACACCCAGAGCAGTGGCGGACGCATCCAGAAAAAGCCGGGGCACGGTTTTGCTACGGGTGAGGCGTTGAATAATTGACAACACACCTTTGTACACCAAAAAGGTAAGAACAATAGCAACCAGCGCCGTGAAGCCCGGTATAAACCAGACTTCAAGTCCTGCTTGCAGCACATTCAAAGTTTCAATCTCATTCATGGGGAAATAGCATTGAGTCAGAGTTTGGTCCCAGTCAGTCTAGACTGGTTTTTCGGGTCACGAAAATGACTGACCGCTGCATTTTCAGCCGATGTTTTGAAGTGACATATCAGCTGGCCTGAAATTGGTGAGCGGTGACCACCAGGCGGCTCCACCACGACAAAACTGGATCTTCCCACCCGGCGTCAGCAGGTCTATATTAGCCTGGCGTTGGTAAAACAAGAACGAGCCCGGGAGGGAATGCTATGTCTAACATGATTATATTGGGCACCCGTAAGGGAACTGTCATCTTCGATCGCATCAATGCCGGTTGGCGCCCCCGCCCAATCACGCATGCTGGCATTCCTGTTTGTTACGCAACCCGCGATCCACGAGACGGCACACTCTGGGCCTCGCTGGACCACGGCCACTGGGGGCCAAAGCTTTCGCGTTCGCGCGATGAAGGCGATACCTGGGAAGATGTGGCCTCGATCAAATACCCCGAGGGCGCTCACCACATTGTCCAATACCTGCCCACGCCGGACTTAGACCCGGAGGCACCCACCGGCGAGCCCAAATATGCTGACGCCTCGGTGTACAAGATCTGGAATATCGCCTTCGGCGATAGCAGCCAGCCGGGTCGGCTGTATGCCGGTACGATTCCGGGCGGGTTGTTCATCAGCGACGATGGCGGCGACAGCTGGGAACTCAACCGCCCCCTGTGGAACCACGAAACCCGGGGTGGAGACCTCTTTGCAGGCGACGCCACGAGTGAGAACCTGTGGGGCGGCACGCCAGCAAGCATCGACTACGGCGTGTTTGAACCCGGTATCCATTCAATCATCGTCGACCCTCGCGACCCCGACCATCTGTATGTAGCGGTGTCCTCTGCCGGCGTCATAGAGACGACCGACGGTGGCCAGACCTGGACGGGCAGCAGCCACGGCATGCTGATGGATTATTTGCCCGAGCCGGCCGTCGAATGGGGTCATGACCCACATTTCGTGACCCAGTGCCCCGGCCAGCCGGACCACCTGTGGCAACAGAACCACTGTGGCGTTTTTTACAGTGATGACGGCGCCCGAAACTGGCGCAAAGTCAGCAAGCCGGATATGGGCATACACTTCGGATTCCCCATAGCAGCAGATTCGAACGATGGCCGAACCGCCTGGGTGGTGCCAGCGCGTGCCGATTCAGAACGCATGGCAATTGAAGGAGGCCTCTTTGTCGCCCGAACAACCGATGGCGGTCAGACCTGGCAGAAGTTTCGCAAGGGCCTGCCGCAAGAGAGCGCCTACGATATCGTCTTAAGGCATGGCTTGGACGCATCAGGCGACTGCCTGTGCTTTGGCAGCACGACCGGTAACGTCTACCTCTCGGAAGACCGCGGTGAAACCTGGCAATGCCTGGGGAACAACCTACCGCCGGTCTATTCGGTACGGTTTGGCTGAGCATTATGACGACGGTTAAAATGACACACCATCTCTACCGGTACTTTCCGCATTTGGAAAACCAAACGGTCAGAGTACCGGCCGGCCCGGTCTCTGAAGTCCTGCGGGCGGTCAATGACATCGC
>DASSWT010000105.1:0-2787 GCA_035704555.1 Saccharospirillum sp.
AGCGGGAATGGAAACCAGCAAGGCCAACGCGGGCCAGCGCAGCTACGGCTACGTGTACCCCTGGGCTTCACCGGCGATGATCGGCAAGGCCTTGCCCTGGCTGCTGTCGGCCGATGGCCCGCTGAAAATGAAGCAACCGCCCTCATTGTCGACGCTGCGCTTTCTCTGGGATACCTGGCGCTATGCGCGTCAGCCCGGGCTATTCGAGGCGAACAAAATCGCCATGCTGAAGCTGGCAGCCTTTAGTCGCGAGTGTTTTATCGATATCGAACAGAAACACCCCTTCGATTTTTCCGGCGGTCACCGCGGACTAATGGAGCTGGCCAGTAACGCGAAAAGCCAGCAGGGCTTGCGTGAAAACTCGGCCCTGTTGCAACGCCTGGGTATTGAGCACCAGATGCTGGAACCTGATGAGGTGTATTCGGTCGAGCCGGGCCTGGCGCGTAACCCACCAATCCTGGGCGCATTGCGCCTGAAAGACGACGGCACCGGTGACTGCCACCAGTTTACCCAGGCACTGGCTGAGGTCTGTGCCGAACAGGGCGTGGCCTTCCATTACGGTCAGTCCGTGGCCGAAGTCATCACCGATGCTGGCAAGCCGGTAGCGCTTACATTAACTCGGGCCTATGAGCCCGGCGCTGTGGAGCAGTTGGAAGCCGATGCCTTTGTGCTCTGTGCGGGTGCTGCATCATCTGAGCTCGCCCAGCAGTTTGGCCTGAAACTCTCACTCTACCCGGTGAAGGGGTATTCGCTGACGGCTGCTCTGACCAACCCTGAGAAAGCGCCGCACTCAACGGTGATTGACGACCAGTTCAAGGTCGTAACCACCCGACTGAACGATCGCTTGCGGGTGACCGGCTTTGTCGAGCTGGCCGACTTTAATCGCGACATTCCGGCTCGCCGGCTCGACACCTTGAAACGCGCCACTGCCATGCGTTTCCCGGGGGCTGCAGATCTGGACACGGCGGAGGCCTGGACCGGCTTCCGCCCCATGACACCAGACGGCCCACCGGCGATCGGCAAAGGCCCGGCGGACAACCTGTTCATCAATACCGCGCACGGCACTTTCGGCTGGACACTCTCGGCCGGGAGTGCACAAATCGTGGGCCAATTGGTCGACGGTGAGCAACCGGCGGTCGACCTTGGTGCATTTCGACCCGACCGGTTTGGCTGATTCGGAGCGCTTTGATGTTTTTTTAAGCGAAACCGATGACACTAGTTTCTGGGCAGGGTATATCTATAGCTCTTGTCAAAAGGAGTGTTGAAATGCAGCCCAGAGACGTAAAAACCAAAGCAGACGCCAAAGCCATTGTCGAGGAACGCAACGCCAGCCAGGTGAAAGTCGGGGTATTCGACATCGACGGTGTGCTGCGCGGCAAGTACATGAGCCGCAGCAAATTCCTGTCGGCACTGGAGGGCGGCTTCGGTTTTTGCGATGTCGTGCTGGGTTGGGACAGTAACGACCAGCTCTACGACAACGTCGACTACACCGGCTGGCACACCGCCTATCCGGATGCCTGGGTTAACATCGTGCCGGACAGCTGCCGGGAGATCCCGTCGGAAGGCAACACGCTGTTTTTTCTCTGTGAATTCACGGGCCCCGCCGAAACCATTTGCCCGCGCGGCTTGTTGCGCCGTGTACTGGAGCGCGCCGATGGCCTCGGGTTCAAGGCGCTCGCTGCTTGCGAGTTCGAATTCTTCCTGTTTGAAGAAACCCCCAAGTCGGTGCGCGACAAACACTACCAGCAGATGACCAGCATCACGCCCGGCTTTTTTGGCTATTCAGTGTTGCGCAGTTCGGTGATGGCCGAGTTCTACAACGATTTCATGCAGTACTGCAACGCCATGGACATGCCGATGGAAGGCTTCCACACCGAAACCGGCCCCGGTGTGCTGGAAGCGGCACTGGCGGTCGACTCCGCGTTGAACGCCGCCGACAAAGCGGCCCTGTTTAAAACCTTCACCAAAGTTTACGCCCAGCGCAACGGCATGATGGCGACGTTCATGGCCAAATGGTCGGCCGACTACCCGGGCCAGAGCGGCCATATGCATGTTTCGCTGCACAAAAAAGACGGCACCTCGGCGTTTTACGACGAAGCCGGTGGCGAACACAAAATGTCTGAAACCATGCACCACTTTATCGGCGGGCAACAGGCACTGATGCCAGAATTCCTGGCGATGATCGCCTGCACCGTCAACAGCTACACCCGGTTAATTCCCGGCGCCTGGGCACCCACGGCGGCAAGCTGGGGCATTGAAAACCGCACCTGTGCCTTGCGTGCGATTCCCGGTTCACCCAAATCACAACGTGTCGAATACCGGATCTCAGCGGCAGACATTAACCCATACATTGCATTGGCTGCTGCTTTGGCATCCGGCTTGTGGGGCATAGAAAACAAGATAGAACCAGACAAACCGATTGCAGGCACGGCCTATGATGTCGAGTTCTTACCCGAGCGTACATTGCCTGCGACGCTAATGGACGCCGCCGGTCGATTGCGTGCATCAAAAGCTGCGCGCGAACTCTTCGGAGATGCCTTCGTTGACCACTACGCGGCTACTCGTGAATGGGAAGAGCGCGAATTCAGAAAAGCCATTACCGATTGGGAATTGCAGCGTTACTTCGAAATTATTTAATAGGTTGTTAGTGTCATGAGTTAGAAATTCGCTGGACAATTTGAGTCGGTGGTTGCTATTGAATCAGTGCCGTTCGGACCACCGCGCACGCCTACTGGAGGTACGCCGTAAACCCATCCATGGGGGCTCGAAGATCGCATCCATGCGATC
>DASSWT010000110.1:0-16116 GCA_035704555.1 Saccharospirillum sp.
TAAAGCCCGGTGATGCGGGGTGTGTCGCTCAGGCTGATTTTGGCCAGGGCGTTGTTTTCCTGCAGCGATACGAAAGCGGTGCGGCTGTCGGGCGTGACGGTGATGTATTCCGGCTCCAGGTTCTGCGACAGGCGGGTGTAGTCCGGGTCCGGGTTGTTGGCGGTGATGATGTCCGGGTGGTGGTTGTCATCGAAGCCATTGAAGTTCAGTTGAATTGCCAGGTCATCAGGAATGCCACTGGTAACGGGAATGACCGAGACGCTGCCTTCCGGGTCGATCAGGTAGTCGCCGCTGGGCTCGCCTTCATTGGCGACCAGTACATAACGACCATCGGGTGAAAAGGTCACCATGTCGGGCAGGGTACCGGCCATTACGCCTTTTACGAAATCGGTATCACCCTGGTCGTTGAGGCGGTAAAACAGAATCGCGCCTGTATCGACCTTGTTGTCGTTCTCGACGGCGATCGCCAGCAAGTCACCGTGAACCGCCAGGCTGTTGGCGCCGCCGATCAGGATCTTGCGCAGGCCCATATAAGGGTCTGCCACCCATACCTGCTCCGGCACGGCATCGCTGCGATCGGCCAGGTTACTCAGGGTGTAGGGATTGGCGGCGGGCTCATCCAGCAGATTGCTGATGCGCACCGCGTTCACGCGCCCCGTGGCACCATTGGTCAGGTACGCATAACCCGATGCCTGATGGTAAGCGACGATTTCGGCCGCACTTTCATCAAATATGCCGCTGGTGTAGCGACCCACCATATCGATTTGAACGCTGGGGTCACCGGCGGGCAGTGCGCGATCGGTTGACTGGGTCGGGGTCGTGCTGCAGGCGCTGAGCGTCAGGCCGGCGGCGAGGGTCAAGGCAAGGGGTTTTAAGGTCATTTCGGCATCCTGTCGTTGGATAGTGCGGGCGTTGTTGTTTCTCAAGTTTCGGAGTTCGATGAACTGATAAGCGGCGGCTACCTGGGGTGCTCCTGTGGGGTAGTCCGCAGCAAGGATGCTGCGGTCTAGGCCCCATGGAGGGGTTCACGCCGACCCCACAGGAGTGCCCCAGGTAGCCGACGCGAACCAATGCCACTTAGCCGACCGAACTCCGAAACTTGAGGTTGTATCCACCCACGCTACGGAACCCGTGTGACAGCCTGACGACAAATCGGTGACAGAAAGAAGACAGCAGCGACACGCGCGGATGACTTTGCTCCTGGCTTTGGTTAGTCTGGCCGGCATCAGTACCGGGTAGCAGTAACCCAAATCCCGATGACCATAACTAAACGCTATTGAGGTGAACTGTGACCTGGACGACTTGGTTGGCGGTGGTAAGTATTTGCATGTTGGGCGCTATGTCGCCGGGCCCGTCGCTTGCCGTCGTGCTGAAGCAAACCCTGGCGGGTGGGCGTTCCAATGGCATCGTGGTGGCACTGACGCACGGCCTGGGCATCGGGCTTTATGCGATGCTGAGTATTTTTGGCCTGGCCGCGCTGATTACGGCATCACCGGTGGCGTTCACTGCCTTGCAGTGGAGTGGTGCCTTGTATCTGGCCTGGTTGGGGGTTAAGGGGTTGCGCGCCCGGGCCAACCCCGAGGCTGAATTGCCAGACGTACCGACCACCGCCAGCGCCGCGCGCGATGGTTTTCTGGTGGTGTTTCTGAACCCCAAGGTAGCGGTGTTTTTCATCGCCCTGTTCAGCCAGGTGGTTGGTGCCGATACCTCGGTATTGGCCAAACTCGGCTATGCCGCGACGGCCATGGTGATTGATGGCGGCTGGTATCTGGTTGTGGCCTGGCTGTTCTCCACACCTGCCTGGCTTGATCGTCTGAAGCGGCATTCGGTCTGGTTCGAACGGGTTTTCGGGGTGATTCTGGTGACCCTGGCGGGTCGGCTGGTAGTGTCGATTCTGAATTAGTAAGGAAGTCTCCGCTGGCGGTTCACTTTAAGGAGTCATTTGGAGCTGACCCCTCAAAGTGACGCCGTGATTCAGATTGCCACGGTTTCGTCGGCAACGGAAAACCGTCCCTTCTCATCTTTGACCACCCGGCCCGAGGCTATGTTCGGGTCGTGGGTGAAGAACAACCGCCCGTTTCGTTTGGCCAGATCCGACAGCAGGCGGTGCTTTTCGTCGATCAACGCCTCCGGAAAACGGTCATACCCCATGGTAATTGGCAGATGCACCCAGGCTTTACCGGGAATCAGATCGGCGGCAAACACCAGTGGGCCGTCGTCGGTCTGAATTTCTGTCAGCAACATACCCGGCGTGTGGCCATCACTGTAATGAAAGCGGTAGGCATCGCCCAGGCGTTTGGAGCGGGTGCCGTTGATACGTTCCAGCCGCCCCGAAGCTTCCAGCAAGCCGGGTAGCTCAGGAATGAACGACGCCTTGTCGCGCGGGTGCGGCTGTATTGCCCGTTGCCAGGCCTGTTCACCGACAATAAACCAGGCATTCTTAAACACCAGCTGCGGTTTCTGACCTTCCTGCCAGGCGCTGAGCAAACCACCGGCATGATCAAAATGCAGGTGAGACAACACCACGATGTCGATGTCGTCGGGGCCCAGGCCAACTTCCGCCAGCGCTTCGAGCAGGCAATGGCGCTCTTCCTGTACACCATAGCGATCCCGCAGATCCGGCGGGAAAAAGGCCCCGACACCGGTTTCAAACAGAATATTCCGGTCGGCTTCCTGTACCAGCAGGCAGCGGCAGTTGAGGTCTATGCGGTTTTGCTCATCGCTGGGTAACCAGCGCTCCCACAGCGCCTTCGGTGCATTGCCAAACATGGCGCCGCCGTCCAGCTTCTGGGAGTTTCCGAGCAGGGCATGCAGTTTCATCGAGGTCTCCTGTGGAAAGCATGGCATTACCTTAGGCTTTCGCCAGGGCACTGCACAGGCCAGGGGCAATGGAGACACCACTGTGAATTGTCACGTCGGCGTTACGAGGGCGAGTACGCGATGGGAATGAGGCTGAATGCAGGGCGAAGGCAATAAACAGGCGGGACAAAACAGCCAGACACAGCAAAATCGCCCGAAGGGGCGACTCGATCAGTACAGATAATCGATGCGGATAAAGCACGTGAACTACACGCTGTGTTAGCTAAAGCAGCTAAGCCGGCCCTGTTGTTGTTTTTAGAAGGCCTTAAATAAAAACTGTGCCCTTATTATTGTTTTTGGATGGGCACGTATCGTTCTTATCTCACCCTGTTTTTGTTTTTGTTCGTGGGTGTCTTTATCGTTGTGCCTATATGATTGCAGTCTGCGTGCCAGTTTTGAAAAGTACTTAAAAAACAATAACTTATAAAATACCGGTCAATATGTGATCAAATGGAAATCAGGCTAACATCGCTTTACAGAGTGCTGACGTGTGTATAGGTAACACTTAGAAGGTGTAAGTAACACTTTTAGAATCCCGTTCGACCACTTTACCGAGGTCAGTTACCTAACATTACAGTTCACGCAGTGAATTTGACGCCGCGATAGTAATAAGACGGTACAATCTTGGCTGACGTCTGCGGTAGCTGTCGCTCTGGTGCCGGGAGTACGTGCTGGCCACCGGGTAGACCTATCTGGGGTCGGGCGGGATGCCGCCCACTCAACCCTTCCCTGGGGCCTAGACCGCAGGATATGAATCCCATCCGTGGGATTCACCCTTCGGGCTCGCTCCGCTCGTGCTATAACGCTCCTGGCGTTATAGTCCCTGCTGCGAACTACCCCGGAGAGGACTACCCGGCAGCCAGCACTCGGCCTGTCGTAAACTCGCTGACCTTAGTTCTCAAAATAAAAATGCACTACTGCCACAGCAGTAAGGATGAATAATGTTTGGATGGTTAAAGAAAGCATTGGCCGGTGGGCCGACAAGCCCGCGGGAAGTGAAAGGTGAAACGATTGAGTACAAGGGGTATCAGGTGACGCCGACGCCTATTCCCGAGGGCGGTCAGTACCGGGTTAGCGGCATCATTGTGAAGCCGGGCGAGCCGGAACAGCGGCATACCTTTATTCGATCTGACCTGGTGGCCGGTGAAGATGAAGCCTGTAACTTTACGCTGGTGAAGGCGCGGTTGATGATCGACCAGTTGGGTGACCGGATCTTTGACTAGGTTTTAAGCTCAAGTTTCGGGTCGCGCACGATGCAAGCGGCGGATGCCGGTGGTGTCTCTGCGGGGGAGTCCGCAGCAAGGATGCTGCGGTCTAGGCTCCATGGATGGATTCACGCCGACCCCCGCAGAGACACCACCGGTAACCGCTGCGGGCCATGCCCGCTGATCGA
Source organism: Saccharospirillum sp. (assembly GCA_035704555.1). Taxonomy (GTDB): domain Bacteria; phylum Pseudomonadota; class Gammaproteobacteria; order Pseudomonadales; family Natronospirillaceae; genus Saccharospirillum. The sequence continues at coordinate 4,253 of DASSWT010000110.1, forward strand.
ATTTTGAGTACTCAGTTCAACTGTTGCTTATATGACTCGAACAGCTCGGTAACGTCTTCGGGGCCGAACTGGTAGTGCTGGTGGCAGAACTGGCAATCACTGCGAATCTCCCCCTGCTCGGCGACCACGGCCTGGGCTTCTTCTTCGCCCAGCATCAGAATCGCATTGGCGCAGCGTTCACGGGTGCAGGTGCATTCGAATTCCAGCGGCCGGGCCTCGTAGACCCGAACTGTTTCCTCGTGGAAGAGGCGCTGCAATACCGTGGTGTTGTCGAGCGTCAGCATCTCCTCTGCCGTTAACGTTTCCGCCAAATGAACCACCCGGTTCCAGGCATCATCGTCTACTTCCAAGCTGCCTTCACTGGCCGAGTGTGGCATGGCTTGCAGCAGCAGGCCTGTTGCTATCTGCTGGTTGGCGAACAGCCAGACCCGGGTGCGAATCTGCTCCGATTGGCGGAAGTAATCTTCCAGCGCATGGCTCAGGCTGTGATCGCCATCGTTGATCGACACGATGCCCTGATACCGCTTGCCGTTCTTTGGTTCGATGGTAATCGCCAATTGGCCGTTACCCAGCAGTGCCTGATCGTCACTGAAGTCATCGTTGTATTGAGCGATGGCGCGCAGGGCTCTGTTATCGCGGCACTCAGCCATCAGCGTTCGTACCTGGCCGGCGCCCCGAACCTGAAGGCTCAGGGTGCCATCGAATTTCAGGGTGTCGCTGAGCAAGGCCACCGCCGCCATAAATTCACCCAGCAGCAGACGTACCGGCTCGGGGTAATTGTGCTTGGCCAGCACTTCCTGATAACTGCGCTGTAACCCGGTGATTTCACCCCGGATGTGGGTATGGTCGAACAAAAAGCGTTGGGTCTGATCGGGGTTGCTCATGCAGGCCTCGTGATAGGCCAGGGCGATTAAAACGGAGCCCTAGGCGTTAAAGGAATCTTTCATTTTACGGATATCGCGCCGGTCTTTCTTGCTCGGCTTGTGATCGGGTGCCACATGACCCGCACTCTGCGCTTTACGCTGTGCCGCCATGGCCAGCCGTTTTTCGACCGACTCTTCCGTCTCCCGGTACAGCAACTGCGCCTCCGGTGCACCCCGGCGCTTGTCGCTGAGGGCCAGCACTTCGACCGTTTTTTCGTCGAAGCCCAGGCGCATGCGCAGCATGGCACCGACTTCAACATTGCGGCTCGGCTTGGCACGGGCGCCATCGTAATGCACCTTGCCGCCTTCAATGGCGTCTTTCGCCAGGCCCCGCGTCTTAAAGAAGCGCGCGGCCCACAGCCATTTGTCGAGACGTACGGCGGTATCAGTCATAACCTCTCTCAATAGGTTTATGGTCATTATTCGTGATGATGTGAAGCACATACCGAGTGCGGGGTAGTGGGTTAGCCTGTCCAGGGTAGTCCGCAACATGGATGTTGCGGCCTAGGCCCCAGGGACGGGTTTACGCCGACCCTGGACAGGCTAACCCACTGCCTTGCACGACCGCCTGGCACCAATATATGCCGGGGCCGGTGTTAATAAGGGTGGCGCCACCGAGTTACAAGGGGGCGTTCAGGTTCATGGTAGACTGAGCGGTGTTGAATTTAAAACCGTTATCGTGATGAGGATACGCCATGCCACCCAAGCCAGACTTGTCGGCTCAGCAGATCGACGCCCTGTTTCAACTAATGAAGCAGGCCGGCGACGACATTCTGGCCGTTTATCATGACCGGTCGCGCTGGCAGACGGATCATAAAGCGGATGATTCGCCCGTGACGGCCGCAGATCTGGCCGCGTCGCGCCGGCTGGTGGCTGGGTTGCCCGCCATTGTTGACTGCCCGGTGTTGTCTGAAGAAGCGCTGGTGCCTTATGAAGAGCGGCATAGTTGGCAGACTTACTGGCTGGTCGACCCTATGGACGGGACGCGTGAGTTTCTGCACAAAAGCGATGAGTTCGTGATTAATGTCGCCCTGATGCACGAAAATCAGCCTATATTTGGCATGGTGTTTCAACCGGTGGCCGGTATTGGCTGGTGGGGCGGAGTGACTGTGCCAGCGCATCAGGGGTCGCCGGGGCAGTCTGGAATGATTGAAGCGGCGGAGGTGACCGGACGGGTGCGAGTGCTGGGTAGTCGGCGCTCGGCCTGGCAGGGAAAATGGCGCGACCGGCTAGAGGCCGCCGGGTATGAGGTTGAAACCCGCTCCGTCGGTAGTGCCCTCAAATTCATGCTGTTGGCTAATGGCACCGGGCACTGTTACCCCCGGCTGGGGCCGACCAGCGAATGGGATACCGCTGCGCCCCAGGCCATTCTGGCGGCGGCCGGCGGTAGCCTGGTGCAATGGAACGGCGAACCACTGCAATATGGAAAAAAATCGACCCTTAATCCCGAATTTGTTGCCGTCTCCGACCCGACGTTATTGCGCGTCTTGTGCTACTAACGGTTCCCGTAACAGACTGATCTGCTCCGCCAGCCCGGTAACGGCCGCCACAGCCTGCTGCCAGGTTTCAGCAGCCGGGTCTCCGGCCGGGGCGTTAACCGGCAAGGCGCTCAGAGCTTCCTGAGCAGTGGCCAGTTGATCACTCAATGTCTCACTGGTGACGGGACCACCACGGCGCTCAAGCCAGGAGGCAAACGCACTGGCGCCGTCATCCGGGCTAGTGAGCAGCGCTTCCAGCCCCGCCAACCTGGCTTGCAAGTGGCGTTTGCCCTGGCCGGCAACCAGGCTTGGGTGATGCCATTCCGGTTCCTGAGGTGCGTCATCGGCAAAGGCCAGGTCGAGCAGGTCGCGGCGAATCTGTTGCTGCAGGCTGGTCAGCACAATGCGTTGCTGGGCCGGCTCCGGCAGACCGGTAAAGCCAACCTGCCCCGCCCAGCGCAGGCGCGCTTGCTCCAGTTGTTGCAGCAAATGATCAGTTGCCAGGGTCAGATACTGATGCCGGCGGGTGATGGTCAAATCCTCGTCGCCACCGGACGTCAGCCAATAGGTCTCCAGGTCGGCCTGCCAGAGCAGGGTTTCGACCACGGGAAAGCCCAGGGCGGGAGATTCCAGGTCCATTAGCTGATGCTGCTCCAGCAGGTTATCCAGCGTTAAATCCATGCCGGTTTCGTGCACCAGGCCGCTGTAGGGGTATTCGGGCAGGGCATCAATGTAGCCGGGCAGAAAAGGCCGCACGTTGATCAGCCGGCGCGAGCGGTCCAGCGCATCCTGGGCGGCGGGGTTGAACGCGATCTGATGAAACAGCGAAAAGGCCTGCCAGTGTTCGTAGCAGTTATGCCAGGCAGACTGCGCCTCGCTCTGCAGGCCGGGTTCCGGGTTATCCAGAAACGCCAGTACGGCCGTGCCGAGCGGCTGACAGGCCGCCTGCATCGCCTGGCCAGCCGCGTCGGCCTGGGCCTCAAAAGCCCGGGCGACTGCGGCGAACTGCGTACTGGGTTCGGCGACTTCAATGTCCGCCTGGCTGCTTGGGGCGGTTTCTTCCGGCTCGCTGGCCGGCTCATTCGGGGATGAACAGCCGAACAGGGCCAGCGTGAACAGGCCGATCAGTGCATGGGCTCGGGTCGCATGACGCATGAATTACTCCCTCAGGCTGATGATGGGCCAGTTCTGTTGCTTTGCCTCGGCCGCCAGGGTGGCATCCGGATCGACCGCTACCGGGTGATCGACCAGGCGTAACAACGGCAAGTCGTTCAGTGAATCGCTGTAAAACCAGGCACCGTCGAGCGATTCCCGGTGCTCTTCGAGCCAGGTTTTCAGGCGCGCTACTTTGCCTTCCTGATAGCTGGGAATGCCCGTTGGCAAACCGGTATAGCAGCCATCGGCCATCTCGGCCTCGCAGGCGATCAGGTGCGGAATGTTCAGGTGTTCGGCGATGGGGCCGGTGACGAAACGGTTGGTCGCGGTGATGATCATCAGCGTATCGCCGCGCTCGCGGTGCTTATCCAGCAAGGCCCAGCTTCCGGGCGCTATCATCGGTTCGATGACGGTTGCCATAAACGTCCGGTGCAGTTTGGCCAGCTCTTCCAGCGGTTTTCCGGCCAGAAAGGAGAGTGAAAAGCGCAGGTAACGGTCGATATCGAGCTCGCCCGCCTGATACTGCTTGTAAAAAGCTTCATTGGCGGCTTTGACCACAGTGCTGTCGACCAGGCCCTGATCAATCAGAAACTGACCCCAGGCGTGGTCTGAATCCCCGGCCAGCAGGGTGTTGTCGAGATCAAAGATAGCGAGAGTCAAGGCAGGGCTCCGTTGTTGTCAGGGCGGGGTAGACGCGAAGGTCTCCGGGGTTGGGGTATCCAATGGCAGCCAAGAATACGGGCAAGGTGTACAGGGTACAACCCGCCTGACAGACGCATTTGCGGCCTTTAATGTGACCTGTTTGGTGTTTTGGGGCCGATGTGGAACAATGCAGTCAGTAAAAACGGTCTCTGCACCGGTTAGTCAGGTGGGGGCGGGGGTCGTGCACGCCAGCGGCCAGGCTGCGGCGGTCACCAACATTCATTGATTCGCGCACGGCGCGAATCCGGTCACAGGGGGATGCTGGCGATCATGATCGATTCCGATGGCTATCGCCCCAACGTGGGCATCATATTAACCAACGCCCGGGGCCAGGTGCTCTGGGCCCGTCGTATTGGCCAGGACGCCTGGCAATTTCCCCAGGGCGGCATTCGTGCCCATGAAACGCCCACCGACGCCCTCTATCGTGAATTGCAGGAAGAAATCGGCCTGCAACCGGACAGCGTCGAGATTCTTGCCTGCACGCGCGGCTGGCTACGCTACCGTTTACCCAAGCGGATGATTCGTTACAACGCTCTGCCCATCTGTATTGGCCAGAAGCAGAAGTGGTTTCTGCTGCGCATGACCGGGCAGGACCACAATATCATCCTCAATGATTGCGACGACCCCGAATTCGATGGCTGGGAGTGGGTTTCCTACTGGTATCCACTGGCCCGGGTGGTCTCCTTCAAACGGGACGTCTACCGTCAGGCACTGGCGGAGCTGGCCCCCAGGGTGCACAAGGAGCTGAGACGACGTGGTTGATATGTTGCATTTACTCCGCCAGGTGGTGGAGGAAGTAAACAGCACCCGGGATTTGCAGGCCTCGCTGAGAACCGTGGTCGGCCGCATTCGTGCCGGCATGAACGTCCAGGTCTGCTCGGTGTTTCTGTGGGATGCCCATGTTAATCGCTATGTGTTGATGGCCACCGAGGGCCTGAGTGCCGATGCGATCGGCAAGGTGACCCTGACCCAGAACGAAGGCCTGGTCGCGCTGGTGGGCAAGCGCGAGGAACCGCTGAACCTCAGCGATGCGACCCGCCACCCGAACTATCACCACGTACCGGGTCTGGGTGAAGAGCCGTTCAAGAGTTTGTTGGCCGTGCCCATAATTCACCACCGCAAGGTGCTCGGGGTAATGACCATTCAGCGCTCCGAGCCTGGCCGGTTCGGGGACTCTGAAGAAGCCTTTATGGTGACGCTGTCGGCCCAGTTGGCCGGAGTGATCGCTCACGCGGAAGCCACCGGCGCGTTGTCGGGTCTGAACCTCATGGGTGGCGAGCAACTGGATGTCCGCTTTGCCGGCGTTGCCGGGTCCCAGGGTGTCGCCATCGGCAAGGCACATGTGCTGGTGCCTCCATCAGATCTTGAATCGGTGCGCTATCGGACTGCCCGCGACATCGATGCGGAACTGCAGCTGTTTGAAAACGCGCTCACCCAGGTTCGCTCCGAACTCAGCGCCACTCGTGAGCGGCTGCGCAGCGAATTGCGCCCGGAAGAGCTGGCGCTGTTCAATGTGTATGTCGGTATTCTCGAAGACCGGGCGCTGGGCGACGCCGTGGTTGAACTGATTAAAAAGGGTGAGTGGGCGCAAAGCGCACTGGCCACGGTGATGCGCCGTTACATCGACCATTTCGAAAGCATCGAAGACGACTATTTGCGCGAACGCGCCGCCGACATGCGTGATCTGGGGCGCCGGGTATTGTCCCATTTGCAGGCCTCGGTGCCGGAAGTCGCCATTCCCGATCACGCCATTCTGGTCGGCGAGGAGATTTCTCCGACCGTGTTCGGCGACCTGGCCGCCGGGCGTATTGCGGCCATTGTCTGCACCACCGGCTCGGCCAACTCACACGTGGCTATTCTGGCCCGGGCTCTGGCGATTCCGACCATTATGGGCGTGCAGGAATTGCCCTGGCAGGGTTTGCAGGGCGAGGAACTGGTGGTCGATGGCTACCGCGGCCATGTGTATTACCGGCTGTCGGCGGAAAAACGCCAGTATTTTGAAACCATCTGTGAGGAAGAAGCCGAGCGCGAGGCGGACCTCGAAAGCCTGACCGATGAGGCCAGTGAAACCAGCGATGGCGTCAGCATCAGCCTGCTGGTCAATACCGGCTTGCAAACCGACGTTGTGCGCTCACAAAACAAGGGCGCCGATGGCGTTGGCCTGTTTCGAACCGAAGTGCCGTTTATGATGCGTGACCGCTTCCCGTCGGAAGAAGAGCAGGCCACCATTTACCGCGCCCAGCTGGAAGCCTTTGCACCGCTGCCGGTGACCATGCGCATGCTCGATGTTGGCGGTGACAAGAGCCTCGATTATTTTCCGATTGTCGAAGACAACCCCTTTCTGGGCTGGCGCGGCATTCGGGTGATGCTCGACCACCCCGAACTTTTTATGGTGCAGATTCGCGCGATGCTGCGTGCCAGTCTGGGGCTGAACAATCTGAAAGTCATGTTGCCCATGGTGACCAGCGTCAGCGAAGTGGAAGAAGCGCTGGCGATTATTCACCGGGCCGTGCTGGAACTGAACGACGAAGGCGTAGCGGTTAAATTGCCTGAAGTCGGGGTGATGGTGGAAGTGCCTTCGGCGGTCTATCTGGTCAGTGAATTTGCCACCCAGATCGACTTCATCTCAGTCGGTTCCAACGACCTGACCCAGTATTTGCTGGCGGTTGATCGTAACAACCCGCGCGTTGCCAACATCTATGATTCGCTGCATCCGGCCGTATTGAAAGCCCTGAAAATGGTGGTTGATGCCGCCAATGAAGGCGGCATTCCGGTCAGTCTTTGCGGTGAGTTGGCCGGCGACCCGCTGGGTGCGGTTACTCTGGTGGGGCTTGGCTACCGGCATCTGTCGATGAGCAGTTCGAACCTGCTGCGGGTGAAGTCCGTATTGCGTCAGATCGACAGTGGCTGGGCGCATACCATTGCCTCCGGCCTGCTGCATCTGGATGACCCCAAGGTGGTGCGCTCGACGCTGCGTCTGGCGTTACGCAAAGCCGGTATTCCACTCACCGACATCGGTATTTTACCCTCCTGAGTCCGACAGGTTGCCTGCCTTTTCACTCAGTCGTCAGTGAACAGCCATTTACTCAGTGTCAGTTCCAGCGAGCGACGGCGCAAGGGTTTGGTCAGATAATCGTCCATACCGGCCGCCAGCGCTTTTTCCTGTTGTTCCATCATCGCATGGGCGCTGAGCCCAATGATCGGGATGCGCCGGATCCGCTCATTATCAGAATGGCGGATGGCGTAAGTGGCGGCGTAGCCATCCATCACCGGCATTTCGCAGTCCATTAGAATCAGATCAACACTGCCTGACAATGGGTCGCGATCCGGCGCTTCTTTCGCCCGGGTATCGTCCAGCTCATCCTCCGGCACATTGTTTTCCAGATAATCCAGTGCTTGCTGCCCGTTGCTGGTTACCGTGACGGTTAAACCGAGCCGTTTCAACATGCCCTCTGCGACCCGTTGATTGATGTGGTTGTCTTCTACCAGCAACAGATGTGCTTGCGGGAAAACGGGCGATTGCAAGCCAGAGTCATCGTCGGGCTGACCGGAAAGCCCCGGTAACCGCTCTTCTCCCAAATTCAGCAAACTGCGCGGCAGCGATAGCGGCTTTTCCATCAGCTGGTTGAACTGGTGGCCACTCAGGGTTTGCCAGTCTGGCGAGGCCATGCGGCTGGCAATGAGGGCCAGCAGCGCCTTTGGCTGCGCCTGGGCCAGTTTCGGGCCGAGTGCCAGCCCGTTATTGTGGTCGACAGTGGCATCCACCAGAATGACATTGAAGTGCTGTTGCCCGCAGAGGGCCAGCGCTTCAACGCCACTGGAGGCGCAACTGAGCGTCAGCGCCGTACCCTCGGTGTGGTGGCTGAACAGCTGCTGCAGCGTCAGGTTGCTGGTGACCAGCAGGGCGTTACCGCTGAGCCCGTTACGTTCAGTGGCCGAGAACGGCATGCTCGAACTGCGTTTGGCGTCGTCCGCGTTGAGGGGGATTTCAAACCAGAACGTCGAGCCCTTGCCCGGTTCGCTGGTAACGCCGATTTCACCCTGCATCAGTTCGACCAGCCGCTTGCAAATGGCCAGCCCGAGGCCGGTACCACCGCGTTCCCGGTGAGTGCTTTTATGGGCCTGGAAGAAGGCATCGAACAAAACGTTTAGTTTATCCGGTTCAATGCCGAGGCCGGTGTCGCTGACCGCCACGCCCAGCCGATTGCGGTCGGCATGCCATTGCAGGCGCACGACAATTTCGCCGTCGTCGGTAAATTTAAAGGCGTTGCCGAGCAAATTCAGCAGTAACTGCTGCATGCGAATCGGGTCGCCGACCATGGTGTCGGGCGTGCCCGGACCGATGTCGGCAATCAGCAACAAGCCTTTTTCTTCGGAGGGTTTGATAAACAGCGCCAGGGTTTCCTCAACCAGTTCCGGTAGATTGAAGCGGATCGATTCCAGCTCTAACCGGCCCGCTTCGATTTTCGACAGATCCAGAATGTCGTTGATGATGGTGGTCAGGGTGTGGCCGGAATTGAGGATGGTGGTCAGGTACTCCCGCTGGCGCTGGTCCAGGCGGGTGTCCTGCAGCAGTTCGGCCATGCCGATAATGCCGTTCATCGGCGTGCGTATTTCATGGCTCATGTTGGCCAGGAACTGGTTCTTGTGATCGGTACTGACTTGCAGCGCCTCCAGGGTTTCCTCAAGTTCGTGAGTACGCGCCTGGATCTTCTGTTCAAGGTTGCTCTGATGCTGGCGGATGCGCTGCGACTTTTCGGCCAGTTGCACCTGCAACTGGTTCAGGGTGTCGCACAGGGTCGCGATTTCATCGCGCTCGCGGCCGATCCAGTCCGGTATCAGCCGGGCACGAAACACATCGTCTTCCGGCTCTATGGTTGCCAGCACCCGCTCAACCACGTTAAGCCGGCGAGCCACCAGCCGGTGCACCGACCAGGCGGTGACGGCGACCAGCAGAATGCACAGGAAAATCGAGCTGGTCAGGGTGAACACAAAGTTAAGCAGGCTTTGGTTCAGGATGAGCCGCACATGGGAATACACCGTCACGGTGCCGACCGGGTAAAGGTCTTCCCCGGTGTCGAACAGAATGGGTTGGGTAAACTGCAGGGCTTTTTGCAGCAACCGGCCCTGGCTGGCGATGTCGATATCGGGGTAGCCGGGGTCGAGGTCGGTTGCTGGCTGGTAACCTGAGGCGTCGGGCAGCACGCCGCGAGTCTGGTTAAGCGACGGATCTTCCGATTCGATCAGCACGCCCTCTATCAAGGGGTGGGCGATGAGCAGGTCGGCGGTGGCGATAAGCTGTATCGGGTCGAAGCTCCACAGGGCATTGGCCAGCACATCGCGCGAGCCAAACAGGGCAAAGCCAATCTGTTGCGCACCGGATTCTTCTTCGAGGGAGTATTCGAGGCTCAGTTGCAGCGCCGTGGTCAGGCTGACCAGAGCAATAAAGATGCCTGCTATCCATACCAGCAAACGGCGCGATAATGACAGCGGGTGCCGGTTAGGCGAGGCGGGTTTGGTCAAGGACGCTCTTCCACTAAGCTTTTTTGGCAGTGTAGCTCAGTTTCCGGAAAAACGTCACCCTTCCAAAAAGCGCCTGTGGCGCTATCGGGAAGGGTGGTTTAACGGTGCAGAAAGACCGTTTTTACTTGGGGCCGCGACCGGCGCGCTTGCGCTCGTTTTCGGTCAGCAGTTTCTTGCGGATGCGGATCGACAGCGGCGTTACTTCGACCAGTTCATCGTCTTCAATGAACTCCAGCGCCTGTTCCAGAGTGTGCTGGATCGGCGGCGACAGCGTCAGCGCTTCATCGGTACCGGCGGCACGGATGTTGGTCAGCTGCTTGGCCTTGGTCGGGTTGACGACCAGATCGCTGTCGCGGGAATGAATGCCGATAATCTGGCCTTCGTAAATTTCCACACCATGGCCGAGGAACAGGCGACCCCGGCTCTGTAAGGTAAACAGGCTGTACGCCAGCGTCTTGCCCTTGGCCATGCTCACCAGTACGCCGTTCTGGCGACCAGACATGTCACCGCCTTTTACCGGGCCGTAATGATCGAAAATGCTGGTCATAATGCCGGAACCGGAGGTCAGCGTCAGGAACTGACCGCGAAAGCCGATCAGGCCGCGCGAAGGCACCATGAACTCGAGTTTCATGCGGCCCTGGCCATCGTTTTCCATGTTGGTCATCTCGGCCTTGCGCAGACCCAGCTCTTCCATCACGCCGCCCTGGTGCTGTTCTTCCAGGTCGATCACAACCTGTTCGTACGGTTCCTGAATTTCACCGTCGACCACGCGCTGAATCACTTCCGGGCGGGAAACCGCGAGCTCGAAGCCTTCACGGCGCATGTTTTCGATCAGCACCGACAGGTGCAATTCACCACGGCCGGAGACCTTGAACTTGTCCGGGGTGTCGCCCTGCTCTACACGCAGAGCCACGTTGTGAATCAGTTCCTGGTCGAGGCGGTCTTTCAGGTTGCGCGAGGTGATGTACTTGCCTTCACGACCGGCAAAAGGCGAATCGTTGACCAGGAAGTTCATGCTCACGGTCGGTTCATCAACCGTCAGTGGCGGCAGCGCTTCCGGGTGGTTCGGGTCGCACAGGGTGTCGGAGATGTTCAGGCCTTCGATGCCGGTGACGCAGACGATATCGCCCGCTTCGGCTTCAGGCACTTCAATCCGCTCCAGGCCGTGGTAACCCATGACCTGCAGAATACGGCCCTTCTTCTTGCTGCCGTCTTTGCCGACTACGACTACCTGTTCGTTGGTCTTCAGGCGACCACGCTTGATGCGGCCCACCCCGATAACGCCCACGTAGCTGTTGTAATCCAGCGCGGAAATTTGCATTTGCAACGGGCCGTCACGCTCGACTTCCGGCGGTTGCACCTGGTTGACGATCATCTCGAACAGCGGCGTCATGTCTTCGGCCATGTTCTGCGGGTCGTCACCGGCCACACCGTTCAGGGCCGAGGCGTAAATAACCGGGAAGTCGAGCTGTTTGTCGGTGGCACCGAGGCGGTCGAACAGGTCGAATACCTGGTCCATGACCCAGTCGGGCCGGGCGCCGGGGCGGTCGACTTTGTTGATGACGACAATGGGGTGCAAACCCTGCTCGAAGGCCTTGGTGGTCACAAAACGGGTTTGCGGCATCGGGCCGTCTACCGCGTCGACCAGCAACAATACAGAATCCACCATCGACAGAACCCGCTCAACCTCGCCACCGAAGTCGGCGTGTCCCGGGGTGTCTACGATGTTAATGTGGTAATCCTGCCAGTTGATGGCGGTGTTTTTGGCCAAAATCGTAATACCGCGCTCACGCTCCTGGTCGTTGGAGTCCATGATGCGTTCAGTGCCCTGGTCTTTACGGCCCAGAGTGCCGGATTGTCGAAGCAGTTTGTCGACCAGCGTGGTTTTACCATGGTCAACGTGGGCAATAATGGCGATATTACGAAGTTTCTCGATCACAAGCAGGGTGTCCGGCTTTAAATTAGGGCGCGCATTATACCTGTTAAAGCTGAATAAAAAAGAGACAACTCAGTAACAGAGGGTGACCGCCTTAAAAAGCCGCTGTTTTACTCATTTTAAGCGCCAAAACAGGGCAGAATATCC
>DASSWT010000116.1:0-7187 GCA_035704555.1 Saccharospirillum sp.
GGGTTGGTGATGCCACAAATAATGCTGATCAGGGTGGTTTTACCCGCCCCGTTGGGCCCAAGTAACGCAAAAATTTCGCCGGTGTTGATATCCAGATCGAGGTTCTTGAGGGCCTCGAATCCTGATGCGTAGGTCTTGTTCAGACCCTGCACAGAGATAATCGGGGGCATGAGTGCTCCTAGTGGTTAGCGTGCAAGTTTCGGGGTCAGCACAAAGCGAGCGTTGGATGCCGGTGGTGCCTCTGCGGGGAAGTCCGCAACATGGATGTTGCGGTCTAGGCCCCATGGACGGGTTCACGACGGCCCTGCAGAGGCACCACCGGTACCCGACGCGGACCAATACCACCAAGTCGAACCCCGAAACTTGAGTTAATTAAGGTTGGCGGTCACTTTACAGCAATCCGGCCTCTTCGTAATAGCGCCGCGCACCGGGGTGCAATGGGGCTGACAGACCGTCCTGTACCATGGCTTTCGGGTCCAGGTCGGCAAAGGCCGGATGCAGGCGGGTCAGGGTGTCGAAATTTTCGAATACTGCTTTTACCAGCTGGTACGCCATCTCGTCCGACAGGTCCGTCGTTGTCACCACCGTCGCCGCCATACCCAGGGTTTCAACCGGATCCGGGTTGCCCGGGTACAGGCCACCTGGAATACGCGTCATCCGGTAATAGGGCTTTTGGTCCAGTAACCGGTTGATCGCCTCACCGGTAACCGGCACCAGAACGGTGTCGCACCGCTGGCTGGCTTCCTGAATAGCCGGGTTGGGGTGGCCTGCGGCGTAGGTTATGGCATCTAGCCGATAATCACACAGCGCTTCGCCCTGGCGCAGAGGTGGCAGTTCAGTGGTTCGCTGAAAATCATTGTTGGTCCAGCCGTAAGTGGCCATTAGAACTTCCAACGTGCCTCGCTGACCGGAGCCCGGCTCTCCCAGATTAACCCTGCGGCCTTTCAGATCGCTGAACGTCTGAATACCGGAATCGCTTCGGGCCAGCACGGTAAAGGGCTCACTGTGCAGCGAAAACAGCGATCGCATTGTGTCAAAAGCAGTGCCCCCATCATATTCAGGCTGCCCGGTATAAGCGTAATACTGCCAGTCGGACTGGACGACGGCGAGGCTGTACCGGCCATCTCGCAACCCTTCCAGATTAACGATCGAGCCTCCGGTCGGCTCGACATCACAGCGCCCACCGCCGGGCACTTCCCGCTCATAAAAGCGACAAATAGCGCCCCCCGTCGGGTAGTAGACCCCGGCGACCGAGCCAGTGCCAATCACCAGGCCCGACTCGGCCTGAACACTGCTCACCACATTTAAACAGAGCAGTGCAGCCACTGCACCCGCCGTTTTCATCGCATTCCAAATCACCTGGTTACTCCGGCATTGCGTCAATGCCTTCAGTGTAGTGGATAACCGCCATTATTCCGTTTTATGCTCTTCGCGCCCATCGGCATGACGTGCAAAACGCCCGCGCCCGCGTTCATGCACCTGATCGTGTCGCGGCCAGGGCCAGCCACCGAATTCATCTTTGCGGAAGTCGGCAAAGGTCTGGCGAATTTCAGCCTCCGTGTTCATCACGAAAGGACCATACTGGACCACGGGTTCGTTGATGGGCTTGCCCTGCAACAACAGCAGACGAACTTTCTGATCCCCTGCTTTTAGAGTAACTGCCTGCGCCGGATCCAGCCTTGCACCCTGGCGAGGCACCAACCCGGTGTCGTCTACGCGGATGTCGCCGCCTTCAAAGCAATACAGCGTACGGTTAACGCCAGCACTGGAGGCCGGCAGAATCCACTCGGCATTGGCATCAACATCGATGATCCACACTGCCACTTCATTGGCCGGGTCTGCCGCCCAGGAATCAGGCGGCGGAGGCGGTGCCCGGTGCCCGTCCAGCTCACCGGCGACGACGGTGACGGAGGTAGAGCGACCTAAGGTATCCTTCGTTGTGACCACTGGCGTGTCTTCACGCCAGAGCATGCCGAAATGCGGCTGCACCGCCTTGTTTTTGGCGGGCAGGTTGATCCAGATCTGAAACAACTCCATCGGGTTTTCGTCAGTTTCGCTCAGCAGCGGGAACATCTCCGAGTGCTGGACGCCATTGCCCGCAGTCATCCACTGGGTATCGCCACCGCCATAACGGCCGGCCGCGCCCAGTGAGTCGGCATGATCGACCATGCCTTTGGTAACCACGGTAATGGTTTCAAAACCGCGGTGCGGATGCGCCGGAAATCCGGGAATCCGGTCACCGTGGTACATACGCCAGTCCTGGCTCCAGTCAAAATCCTGGCCTATCTGGCGACCCGCCAGCGATGCCTGTGGTCCCATCTCGGCGTTGCCCTTGGGGAACGCATCGTTGTGATGCACACAGAACAGAAACGGATCAGCCGTTTGCCAGGGAAACCCCAGCGACAACACTTCTTTAACCGCGTTACTCATCAGACACCTCATTTGATCGGCTAAGCGCCGTACTTTCTGCTGCCCGGCACTCTGGTTTGTTCAGGGGTTTGTTCAGGCTGAACGCTCAGCCTTTAATATACAGTCACTATGGGGACACAAAGCCACTATTTCACTACCCCTGACACCACCATCCCCAACTGCCAGCTATACTTTGACAAGCGTTAAACTGTCTACCAAGGTTAAAGCTTCATCAGGCTTGATGCAGATCAAGATATGCCCAGCTCAACAGTGCCAAAGTAGTTTCATTGACTCGACGATACGGGCTTCAACCACTACCGGATGATGCCCGACCCCAAAGGAGAGTTTATTATGAGCAAACTGATACTGGTTCCCGTAGACGGCTCCGACCCGGCCAAGAAAGCCATCGAATTCGCGGCCGACTGGGCCAAACACCACGACGCTTCCCTGCTGCTATTGCACGTCCCCGAACCGCCAATCGGTGATGAAGTTATGGTCATGGGCGGCGCCTCAATCTACATGCACGCCACGCCCGAAGAACTGAACAAAATCGGTGAGTCGATCGTTGAGGCCGGGGCCAAGCTAGCAAAAGAGCTGGGCTGTAAGACGGTGGAAACCTCGGTCGAAATCGGCGACCCGGCTCGCAAAATCGTGGCCGTTGCCCAGGACCGTAACGTCGACATGATTGTTATGGGCACTCGCGGCCTGGGCGACTGGAAAAGCCTGCTGCTGGGCAGTGTTTCGCACAAGGTGAACAACCTGGCTGAATGCACCTGCGTGACTGTGCGCTGAGTTTTTAATTCAAGTTGCGGAGTTCGCTAAGGTGACAGCAGCGGATGCCGTGGGTGGCCCTGTAGGGTAGTCCGCAGCAGGGATGCTGCGGCCTAGGCTCCATGGACGGATCTACGCCGACCCCACAGGGGCATCCGCGGTATCCGGTGCGGACCAATGCCACTTAACCAACCCGAACTCCGCAACATGAGTTTTACCGCCTCTTACATGGCCAATCCCGCCCGGGCTTTGTATCCTTAGGGGACATTATTCAGGCGGGGTTGCCCCTTGTCCGACCGGAAGCTCACGACACGTTCCAACACCCAGGCGATTGATCAGGCCGCCAAACTCCCGGTTGCCAGCCAGCAACAGGGCCGCATTCTGTTCGCGCTCGATGCGACGGCCAGCCGCCAACCTACCTGGGATACCGCCTGCCACCTGCACAGCGAGCTGTTTCTGGCCACAGAGGCCACCGATGGTATTGCCATTCAACTGTGCTACTACCGGGGTTTCCGCGAGTTCAAGGCGACCGACTGGGTCACCCGGCCCGAGCGCCTGCTCAATGCCATGAATCGTGTTCAGTGCCTTGGCGGTCAGACCCAGATCGGGCGGGTATTGCAGCATGCCATGAAAGAAACCCGTGCCAAAGCCGTCAAGGCGGTCATTCTGATTGTCGACTGCTGCGAGGAAAGCGTTGACCCGCTCTGCCAGCAAGCCGGTGAACTGGGCATGCTCAATACCCCACTGTTTATCTTTCAGGAAGGCAATGACGCCCAGGCGCGCAATGCGTTTCAGCAGATGGCAAAACTTTCCGGCGGCGCCTGGATGCCGTTCGATCACCGCGCAGCGGCACAGCTGAAAGACCTACTCGGCGCCGTCGCGGTGTATGCCAGTGGCGGCCAGCGCGCCCTGGACGATCTGGCCCGCTCCGGCTCCGCCGACGTAAAACGTTTGACCCAACAGTTGAAGCGCTGACCGTGACGCCAATTTCCATACTCTTTCTATTTGTAATTGTGCTGGTTTTCGGTATCGCGCTTAAGCGCATGTCACCGGCACAGCGCAAGCGACCCATCATCATTGGTCTGATCACGCTGCTGGTCGCGGGCCTGCTGTTTCTGGCGGCCACCCAGCGATTGTATCTGTTGGGTGTGTTGCTGGCCGCCCTGTTGCCCTGGGCTCGCCGTCTGCTGCCGCTGCTGATTCGTTTCTTACCCTCGATCCTGTCTCGCCGTCAGTCAGGCAAAGCGACCGGCGCCAAAGGCCAGACCTCGCGTGTTCAGTCTGCCCTGCTCGATATGGAGCTGGAGCACGACAGCGGCGTTATGCACGGCACGGTGCTGGCCGGGCCCTATGAAGGCAAAACCCTGGCAGACCTGGAAGAAAAGGAGTTTATCGACCTGCTCGCCTATTGCCGCCAGACCGATGCCGATTCGGCCCGGCTACTGGAAACCTACCTCGACAAACGCTTCGGTGACCGCTGGCGCCAGGATGACCCGGGTGCCCGGCAAGACGACACTGAACAGGCGCACAGCAATGATACAGGCGCCATGACCGACGCCGATGCCTACAACATCCTCGGCCTGGAACCCGGCGCCGACCGCGATGCGATCATCCAGGCACACCGTCGCCTGATGCAAAAAGCCCACCCCGACAGAGGCGGCAGCGACTGGCTCGCCGCCAGAATCAATGCGGCGCGCAGCCAGTTATTGGATGAGTGAACACAAGTGATCCACCAGCCAGTGTCATGAATCAGAAATTCGGGGAACAACTAGCATAGGTGCCTACTGGTACTTCGGTGCCAATCGGATTGTCGGGCACGTCTACTGGGGGCACGCTGTAAATACTTCCCTGTAAGCTCGGAGACCGCATCCCTGCGGTCTAACGGCCCCCAGCAGACGCACCCGACAATCCTTCGATCATGCGGTGGTTGAATCAACACGAATTTCTGATTCATGACACTAAATAGCCTCAAAACTCAGTGACAACGCCGAAGCCGACTGACCGGTAACCTGCTCAACATCGTGCCAGTGGCTGCTGGCAAAGCTAAGCACCTGCTGGAATCCGCCTTCCCTATTGAGATCCGCCAGGGTGTAGCCGGTCTTTCGGGTCAAATAAGGCCGCTCCGGATCCAGGCCGTCAGACTGCACGGTCGCCCTTACCTCGACCCGCTGTTCCGGCTGCGCCACGGCCGAACGACCAATCCAGTTCACTTCCAGACGCGGCAGCGCTTTTTGCTGAATGGCTCTGGCACCGGCTGCTACCCGCGCGGCATCGGTCAGAAGAGTTACGTCGAGCTTCAACAGGTCCGCCCAGCGTGCGATCACATCCGAATCCGAACTGCCATTGAGAATAAAATCATCCACGTCTTCCCGGGAAAAACCGTGACCCGGTGAGAACATCAGCCGGCTGCGCACCACATTGTGGACGTTGTCCAGGCTGGCACAGCCCAGCACCTGGGCCAAAAAGTGGGAAAACAGCGTTGTCATGGAGCACCTCGGTCACGTCGGCAATATCGTATAAAAGGGACCAGGGCTGATTATCGGGAGAGGATACAGGTGCAGAAAGGCTCGGAGCGGAGGCGCTTTAGCTGCATTTGTATACCGCTCGCAAGTTACACATTAAATCAGCGGGTCATCTGGGTGAAAACTATATCAATATATTTTGATATAGCAATAGTCCCGAATCGATGAAACAGAATTGTCATGAAAAAGTCATACCCTCCGGCTTCAACCTGGGCAGGAGTATGATGTGCGCTTAACCGTTCGAGTTCGTCTGTTGGTGTTTTCCGGTTTGTGTCTGGCCGCCGTCGCGAGTGTGTCCTGGCTGGCGTTAACCATCGTCCAGCGTACCGAGCAGGAGACCCAATCTCTGGTTCGTGAGCAACTGGCCGATGTGGTCTTGCTGGCAACGTTCGATCAGCACCTGCGTGACCTTCAGGATCTGGCGTATCGGATAAAAGCCCAACTGGTTTTTTGGGACGAAGTCGACCAACGCTTTGACCTGGTTACCCGGGGGCTGGCCAATGACTGGGCCAGTATCGAAACCAACCCCAGGCTGGCCGACTGGGCAACCAATCATCAGGAAGCCTACCAGGGCGTACTCGCCCTAATTGAAGACATTCGCTCCGGCATCGAACAGCGCAGCTACTACACGGTGGGGCAAGTTGTTGACCGCGCCCTGTACCCGGCGATGGACCCCATTCTGTCGGCCATTCTCGACCGGCGGGATACCGACAGCGCCCGCACCGAAGCCGGGGCTGACGCCCTGCTCCGCTTCCTTGAGCGGC
Source organism: Saccharospirillum sp. (assembly GCA_035704555.1). Classification (GTDB taxonomy): domain Bacteria; phylum Pseudomonadota; class Gammaproteobacteria; order Pseudomonadales; family Natronospirillaceae; genus Saccharospirillum. The sequence goes on from DASSWT010000116.1 coordinate 6,467, forward strand.
AGCAACGCCTGGTAATACTGGGCGTTGCTGCCTTTGGGTTGCTGGTTATCATCATGACGGTGTGGCTCGCCCGCTCGGTCAGTTCCCGGCTGCAGCGCATGTCGTCCCGCCTGGCCGTTATTGAACAGACGAGCGACCTTAGCCAGGCATTGCCGGTAACCGGCAACGATGAAGTCAGTCAGGTCGCCTGGGCCTTTAATGGCCTGATCCGTCAGTTTGGCGACTTTGCCGGTGATGTCCGCAACACCTCAGCCGTGCTGCACCGCCAGTCCGAGCAATTGGACCAGCAAGCCGGCGCCGTCGACCGGGCCAGCCACGACACCGGTGAGAAAATTGACGTAATGGCCGAGTCGCTGGACATCATTCGCGAGCGGACACAGCACATTGAGCGGTCTTCCCGGGCATCATCCGAGCGCATTCTGGCGACCGTCGACAGCAACCAGGCCATCCAGGCGCAACTGGCCGAGAATGAGCGTCAGGCAAAACGCACCGTGGCGATCATTAGCGACGCCAGCAGCGCGTTGCAGTCGCTGCGCGGTGCCAGTGACAACATCGGGCAGGTGATCAATGTGATCACCGAAATTGCCGATCAAACCAACCTGCTGGCCCTGAATGCCGCCATCGAAGCGGCCCGGGCCGGGGATCAGGGGCGGGGCTTTGCGGTTGTCGCCGGGGAAGTTCGCAATCTGGCACAGCGCACGACCGAATCGACCACCTCTAT
>DASSWT010000163.1:0-7087 GCA_035704555.1 Saccharospirillum sp.
AGCAGCGAGCCCACCTGCATCGAGTATCGGTACGCCATCCATGTACAACACAATGCCCTGGCGCTGCTGACACAGTTGCGCAATGTCACCAAAAACACGATCGGCAGCTGCGAAAAACAAGGGCCCGTTGATCTTCAGTACCGTCCAGCTCTCTGGCAATTCATCGTCGACCAGTTTGCGATTCTGGCTGATGTCGGTAACGCGGGTCATCTCCGCAATTTCTTTCACAAACAACACGGCCGCCAGCAAGATGCCCACGGTAATGGCCATCACCATATCGACCAGCACGGTCAATAAAAAACAGGTCAGGAACACCCAGATATCACCGCGCGGGGCGGTCTTTAACAGGTGTATGGCTTTGGGTGCCTCACTCATGTTCCAGGCCACCATCAGCAGCAAGGCCGCCATGGCGGGCATGGGCAGCCAGGCGAGAATCGGCGCCAGAGCCACCAAGCCGAGCAACACAACGCCAGCATGAACCATGGCCGAGACCGGGCTGACCGCACCGTTTTTGAAATTTGCGGCCGACCGGGCCAGCGCTGCTGTGGCGGTAATGCCGCCAAAAAACGGCGTAACAATGTTGCCAATGCCCTGCCCCAGCAATTCGCTGTTGGCGCTGTGGCGCTTGCCCGACATGCCATCGAGGACAACCGCGCAGAGCAGGGATTCGATGGCGCCGAGCATGGCGATCGCAAAAGCAGCGGGTAGCAACTCGATGACCAGTGCCCAGCTCAGCCCTACCGGCAAGCCATCGCCACCGGCGCGCTGCCAGGGCCATTCAAAGGCGGGCAACACCGGCGGAATACCCTGCCCCACTGAACCATCGGCCAGCGTATAACTGAACCGGCTGCCAATGGTATCGACCGACCAGCCCTGGCTGTTCAGCCACCAGGCGAAGAGCGTACCCACAATCACTGCGGGCAAGTGCGCCGGTACCGGCCAGCGCAACCGTGGCCACAACAGCAACACCGCAAAGGTGGCAACGGCCACAAATACACTGGGCCAGGCAAGATCGGGTAACGACTGTGCCAGTAACCAGACCTTGTCGGCGGTGTGCTCCGGCATCGACTCCAGCGGCAAGCCGAACACATCCTTCACCTGCAAGACGGCGATCACAACGGCAATGCCCGCCGTGAAACCCAGGGTCACCGATTCCGGAATGTATTCGATCAGCCGGCCCAGGCGCAGCAATGCCAGACCGACCAGAATCATGCCGGACATCACGGTGGCCAGTAACAAGCCGCCCAAACCATAACGCTGGGCAATGGGGTAGAGAATGACAACGAAAGCCGCCGTCGGGCCCGAGATGCTGTAGCGGGAGCCACCGGTCAGGGCGATCACAAAACCGGCAATGATCGCCGTGTAGAGGCCGTACTGCGGTGGTACGCCGCTGGCAATCGCCAGGGCCATGGCCAGTGGAATGGCAATGATGCCGACGGTGAGGCCCGCCAGCAGGTCACGCACCAGCTTGCGCGCGTCATAGCCTTCCGCTACTACCTCGCGCAGGGCATGGGCAGGCCTCAGAGAAAACAGGTGAGCACGATGGGGCATGGTGAACAACAGCCTCTACATTAGAAAGCCATTATATAACACAGCCAGAATGCTGCGATAGTGACACGCATCAATCGTCTTCGGTTGACGGCGGCATGGCCCCATTGCGGTGATGACTGGCCGACAGTTCGGTAGCCACGCTGTCTGGCAATTTCTGGCGCACGGTGGCGCCCAGTTCTTCGAGTATTTCAACCTGTCGTACCAGCGAACCGCGACCGTCGCGCAGTGTTTTCCAGGCGGTGTCGTAGGTGTTGCTGGCGGTGTTGATCTGGCTGCCGAGCTTTTCCATGTGCACCGCGAAGGTGCGCAGTTTATCGTAGACTTTACCGGCCTGATCAAAGAGCTGTTTGGCGTTCACGTTCTGGCGTTCCAGCGTCCACAGATTGGCCACGGTGCGCAGTGTGGCCAGCAAGGTGGTTGGCGTAACGACCACGATGTTCTGCTTGAAGCCATCGTTAAACAGCGCCGGGTCGGATTGAAAGGCGGCAACAAAGGCGGGTTCGATGGGCATGAACATCAACACAAAATCCGGTGAGTTCAAACCATTCAGATGCGGGTAATTTTTATCGCTCAGGCTACGAATATGCTGGCGAACGGCCGCGACGTGTCGTTTTAATGCCAGTTCCCGCTCCAGCTCGGTTTCGGCGGCTACGTACTGCTGGTAATCATTCAGCGAGACCTTGCTGTCGATGATCAGGTGTTTGCCATCAGGCAGGTTGACCAGAAAATCCGGTCGCTTGTTCTGGCCATTGTCGTCTTTGAAACTGGCTTCGCGATCGTATTCCCGGCCGCGTTGCAAACCGGCGCTTTCCAGAATTTTCTCGGCCTGCATTTCGCCCCAGTTGCCCTGGAGTTTCTTATCGCCTTTCAGCGCGCGGGTCAGGTCATCGGCCTGCTGGTTTAACTGGGTATTGAGGTCTTTGAGCTGAGTCAGCTGACTCATCAGCTCGCTGTGGCCCCGGGTATCCTGGGTGTGAATGTCGTCGATGCGTTTACGGAATTCCTGCACCTGTTCACGAAACGGCGTCAGCAAGGCGTTCAGGCTGGACTGGTTTTGCTCGCTGAAACGTTTGCCCTTGGCCTCAAAGATGTCGTTGGCGAGTTGGCTGAATTCGGCTTTCAGGGCGTCGCGGGTATCGGTCAGCAGGGCCACTTGTTCGCGATGGTGTTTCTGCTCCGCCTGATGCTGGGATTCAAGCCCTGCCAGCCGGGTTTCACGCTGACGCAGTTGCTGCAAGAGGCGGTCGTTCTGAGCTTGCAGATCATCTAGCTGGGTTTCCAGCCGCTGCAGCTCCGTCGATTGTCGGGACAGTTCAAACTGAGCTTGCTGTTGCCTGAATTCGGCATCGGACAGGGTCGCTTCCAGCTGACGGCGCGTGCGAATGGCGAAGCCGCCCACCACCAGACCACCCAGAGTGCACGACAGGGCCAGACTGATCCAGACTTCCGGCAGTTGCCACCACAGCATCCGGTTCTCCTTGCTTATTGATCAACGACAGCGTCGGCTGCCCGGCCGGCCGACGCCTCGGGCAAACCCAGCTCGCGCCAGCGCTCGAACCAATGCCCCTGAGGAATGGCTTCAAACGCATAATGCCGCCCCTGCCACTCGAACGCCAGGCGATGGGCGTGCAGATACAGGCGCTCGGCCTCGGTGCCGCCGTAGCGTTTGTCGCCGATGATTGGACATGACAGGCTTTTCATCGCCACGCGCAACTGATGCGTCTTGCCGGTTTGGGGCAGCAGGGTATAGCCGCGAATGCCGGGGGCCAGGGATACCGAGGTAAAACGGGTAATCGCCGGGTGCTCCCGGGTGCGCGCCAGCATCCACTGGCCGCGCCGGCTGCGCACCATATCGCCAATGACGGTACCCTGCTTTTTGCTGGGTTTGTGATCGCTGACGGCGAGGTATTGCTTTTGGATCTGACGGTACTGGAACTGCATGCTCAGGGCGCGGTTGGCGGCGGCGTTGCGCGCCATCAGCACCAGGCCGGTGGTCGGTTTGTCGAGCCGGTGCACCGGGAACACCTCGCCGCCGAGCTGGGCCCGGGCCCAGCGCAGCAGCCCCCAGCTGTCTTCAGATTCCTGAACCGTCCAGCCAGCGGGTTTGTCGAGTACGCAGAAATGCGGATTGCATTCGATAATGGCCGGTGGAATCACGTCCAGACACTCAGGTCGTCGTCGTTGACCGGCAGATCATCGTTGTGATGACACTGCAGGCGCAGTTTCATCAGGCGCTCACCCCAGCGGGTGTTTTCAGCCGCCAGATCCGCCTCGCTCAGCCGCCAGTCGCGATGTTCGAGCCGGATGCTGTACCCGCGTTCGGCCTTCTGAAGTGTCCACAGCACCAGGGTGTTTTCCCAGTCCGGATCACCCTGTACGCACAACCATTCCAGCGATTTGTCGGGCTCTTCCTCAACCACCTTGAGCGTCACCGGACTGTCCAGATCGTCCGAACTCAGCCGCCAGCTGTCGCCTCCGGCGATGCTGACCGTGCCGGACCACCAGGCTTGCAGGCCGAGGCGCGTGGTCAGCATTTCCCAGATGCGGCTGGCCGGCGCGTCGATAGTTATCTGATGAAGCAATGTAGCCATACCCACCCTCACCCGGCTTGTGCCGGATCTCATGTCATTCAAACGTCAGCACTATTCTGACACGATTCGCCTGTTCAAGTCGCCCATCCCGAACTATGGTGGCGTCATGTTAAAGGATTGCTACCCGTTATGACGTCACCCTGTTCGCCGCTGGCACTGACCCCGGAAGCGTCACTGAATCGCATGCCGGTCGTTATGACGGCATCGGACAAGCCCCGTCCCGCCCGATACTGGGTGTCGACGCCGGCGTTGCTGTCTCTTATCCACCAGCACAACCCGGGCGACGAACGGTCGGTGCGCCAGTTTCTGACCACCTTTGATGCCGAGGCAGAGCTCGACCAGGCCATTCTGCAGACTTTCGCCAACCGGCTGGTGCGGGTTATTCAAACCGCCCGGACCGGCCAGGCCTGGGTCAACGGCTCCGATTTCCAGCGTCGTTACGCCCAGTACTGGCAAAGCTGCGAAACGCTGGTTTTGGCAGGCGGGCTGACCAGTGGTGACTTTGGCCAGCAACTGGCGCTGATTCTGGAGAGTGCCCTGGCCCCGCTGAACGTGCTGGTGTCGCCCTGGGCCGGGCAGACCGGACTGGTCGGGCTAGCCCAGCACTATGGCTCGGCCGAGCCGCTGGTGGTTATGGATTTCGGTGCCACCGGCATTAAACGCGGCCTGGCCTACCATCATGGCAACCGCATCGTGCCGCTACCGGAGTTAACGGTAGACCACTGGCTCGACGATCAGGGCCTGTTCAGGGGCGAGGCGTTCCGGGCCGTTTTGAAAGACACCCGCGAACACCTCGACGGCCGCCTGCCGGTGGCGATCAGCCTGGCCTGCTACCTCAACCAGGGCCATCCGCATGACTATCGCTCCGGTGTCTATCACCGCCTGATCGAAGAGACCGACCACCTCTCCACCACCCTGCATCAGCAGTGGTTGCCCGGCGCCGGCTTTTCCGGACTGGCGCTGCTCGAACACGACAGCACCGCCGCAGCGCTGGCGTTCCGGTTCTCCAGGCCTGCGATGATGGTGACACTGGGCACGGGCCTCGGCGTCGGCATTTGCCCGAGGCATGGCGGGTTATAACCTGTGACTGATAAATAGCCAGCTGAGGAATCGCCGGGTAAGGGGAAGCCCCGAACCAGTATCCGCAAGGCTCATATCAAGGCTATACTGGCATAACCCCCTATAACCAAGCCGAGGATAGACTGCATGCTGGTAGTGAGTCTGGTCACCGCTTTGTTGCTGTTGCTGGCGACCTTTTTCGTTGACTCAACAGGCAGTGATACAGGCCTCGCACTGGCAGCGGCTTGTAGCGTGTTAGTTGGCGCTTACTATCAAAAAAGCCTTTCTGTGGTGCAGCTTGCGATATTGGCAGCGGTGACCGTTATTCCAGTGACCCAGTGGTTCGAAGTGCTGATCATCGAACGGGATCGCAGCCAGCAACAACAGGCTGTCAGCGAACAGATTGGGGAACTGTCCAGTCAGCTGGAAACAGCACTGATCGCCAGCCGGGGGTATTTGGACGCGCTCAGCTTGCTGGTCTCGACCCAGCCCGATGTCAGCCAGGAACGCTATGGTCAGTGGCTGGATCAGCTAATTCCCCCCCAGACGTTCAGTTTGCTGAACATTGCCATTACCAATCAGTTTGTGATCACCCACGTCTACCCTCGAGTCCCCCGTAACCTGGAATTACTGGGCACTAATACAGCGCTGGTCCCCGATCAGGTCGATGATATCCGGAGCGTTATGGAGACTCAGACCCCCAAGGTCGTCGGCCCCATAAAGGTGTTGCAGGGCGATACCGCCCTGGTCTACCGGTTACCGGTGGCCGGGCAGCCGCACATGATTGTATCCGGCGTGGTTTCGCTCGATCAGGTCATCACCCGGGCTGTCTCTGGAATGGATAACCTCAAACTGGGGTTAACCGTGAGTCGGGGTGGCGAGGCAACCCGCCTGTTCACTCAGGGCACACTGGGTCGTTACCAGGTTTCCACCCGGTTTGAACACGGCGGTCTGGAATGGACCATCCTGGCCGAGCCCGAGGCCGGCTGGTCGCTTCCGACCCGCATGCTCTGGCTAACGCGGGCTTCAGCACTGGGCGTGTGGCTGTTTATAGTACTGCTGCTGGGTTCGCAGTACCGGGTGATGCGTCAGCGTGAACGGGAACGGCTGCTGTTAAAAATCCAGGAAAGCAAACTGCTGGAAGCGCAGCGGCTGGGCCGTCTTGGCTCCTGGACCTCACTGCCCGGCGATCAGTTCGCACTCTCGGCACCGCTGATGGAGCTGCTCGGCACCGACCAGCCCAAGCTGCCCCGGGAAGCCGTGCTGGCCTACATTTATGAACCCGACCGGCCCTATTTCACCATGCACACCCAGAGTGTGCTCGACGGCAGCCAGCCCTATGCCCGCTTTGAGCACCGCATCATTACCCCCAGCGCCCTGCTCTGGGTGGAGCAGACCATCGCCTTGAACGATAACCGTGAACTGACCGGGATGTTGCGCGACATTACCGACATCAAATCGACCGAGGCCGAGCTGCAGAAGCTTAACTACTACGATTCGCTGACCGGCGCCTCCAACCGTAATTTCTTCGGCAAGCAGGTGCAGCAGGGTATTGCGCTGTCGCAGCGCAATCAGAACCACCTGGCACTGGTCCTGTTTGATCTGGACAACTTCAAGACCATCAACACCAACTACGGCCACACCGTGGGCGATGAAGTGCTCAAACAGCTGACCGAGCGCATCAAATACTGCATTCGCAACAGCGACACCGTGGCGCGGCTGTCCGGCGATACCTTCGCCATTTGCCTGCAAAACCTGAAAGACCCCAGCCATTCCATCTTCGTGGCCGACACCCTGCTGAAGTCCATTACCGAGATCATCGAGATTAACGAGGTTCGAATCAGCATTACCGCGACGCTGGGTATTGCCACCAGCCCGACCGACGA
>DASSWT010000271.1:0-3844 GCA_035704555.1 Saccharospirillum sp.
CCCAGCTGCGGCCTGAATGGCCGGTCAGTATGGTTATGGCCCAGGCACAGGCGACCCGTGGGCCGGTTCTGCTCCAGCCATTGGCGGGCGGTGTGCGCATCGGCCAGGCGGTCGCCTTTCTCTTTGTCGCCCAGGGTAATAGCGGGTACTCGGGGCAGCCGTTCGCCAGTGAAGCCGTACCAGGCCCGTTCAGCCAGGGGATTGGTATGGGGTTTTGCCAGCAGGTCGATGCAGAAGCCCAGGTGGGCGGCATCGCCATGAATCACCAGCCAGAAGGGGGGTATATGGTCGTCCAGCACAGCTTGCTGAAGGGGCTGGATGAATTTAGTTGTACCACTGGCAGCGGCGGTTCGCCAGGCGAATCGTGAGCTTGGGTTGGCCGTGATCCACCGTTGGATTAGGTCTATGGCTGCCTGTTGCTTGCCAGCCGTAAGTAGGCCTAAGGCAAGCCAGTGCAAATCTTCTTGTCGGTCGGCATCTTTTACGCTGTCGCGGGCTTCTGGCAGCCAGGTTTCCAGTAAGGGGCCTTGCACCTTTGTTCGTTTCTTGACGACACAGGGAATCTGGCCTGGTACGGCTTCAGACCATGAAAAAGACGCGGGTTCAGGCAGTTCCGTTGGCTGATGTCCATTAACCTTATCTTTCAACCACCAGTGAGTGGGGTCGGTGAGGTCTGTCTGGGCGGTCAGGGTGTGTAATAGCGGTTGCCAGTTTTGCGCGCCGGTAATGTCGATGGCGGTTTGTAAGTCTTCCTGCCATGGCTCGATCCCGGCTTCCGTTATTGTAGCGGCCAGGTGACTGGGGTCATTACGGAAGTCGGGCTTGAAAGCGGTAATGCAAAGATTGAGTGCTCTGTTATCGTCGTCCGTCAGGTCGGGCTCGGTGATGACGTCCTGAAGGTAGGCCAGGTGGCCATAGAGTTTCTGCTCGATGCCGAGCAACAGGTCATATTCGCAGTGTTTTCGGCGGGTCAACCAAAAATTACGGGTTTTAAGCTGTGCTTGAGCCCAGGCAAGGTGAGCGCTTTCCATGGAGTCGTATCCCTGACTGATTAGTTAAGGTGGATTTCTCTTCCCTGGAGTACACAGAGGTCTTCGGCTTCGGTACGGACGTTCTGGCCTTTTAAGTCCAGTTGGGTGTCCGAGGCGACAGTGACCTGTGAGGCTTTTAGCTCAATGCCCTTTTTGCCGATCTCGAGTGTGCTGTCGCCGAGCTCGGTCAGCAGCCGTACGATGTGGTCGGGTAATACCAACTGGGCTACATCACCAAGGGTGCTGATATGGGGGATAAACTCGTTTTCACCGGTGGAGACGACATAAGCGACTCTGGCAGTGCCATCGTCCATCAGGTCGGCCATCACCAGGTTATTAACACGGACCAGGTTACGACCGGCTTTTTCGGGAGGAACCGCCACGGATTGCCCATTGATGGAAAGCCGTGCGCAACGGCCTTCGTGGGTTTCCAGGACGGTCGCTTCGCGGCGGTCCACCACTTGGGCGGAGTGTTCTGAGGGTAATGGGGGTGTAATGGAACGAGGTGCAGTCATGGTAGCTCCCTGTCGACTGAAACTGTTTGCCAATATTGGTCTGGTTCCTGATATGGCTGAGGTACAACTATTCCCGTTATACGTGCCATTGACCAAAGAAAGGCGAGGGTAGCCAACCTGGAGCGGGTTGAGAATGCTTATCGAGCGAATAAAGCGCTTTCGACAGGGGCGAATGCGATATTTGTGACCGACATCTCTAGTAATAGGGTGTCGTCACACCTCAATTGCCCGGGTTGTAGTCGGAGGGTCGTCGCTGCGGCGACTGGCCCAGTCTGTCAGTTGCCCAATCTTGTAGAGCAGAACGGGCACCATTAGCAGTATCAGCAGGGTGCCAAAGCCAAGGCCGAATACCAGGCCCACGGCGATGGGTTTGAGCAGGGCGGCATCGATGCTGGTCTCAAACAACAGGGGTGACAGGCCGGCCATGGTGGTGATGGACGTCAGTATCACCGGGCGCAGGCGCGACGTTGCTGCGGCCACTGTGGCGTCGTACAGCGACTGGCCCTGAGCGTGCAGGCGCCGGAATACGGCTACCAGAATAATAGAATCATTGATAACAATACCCGAGAGGCCAATCAGGCCGAAGATGGAGATCGTCGACAGCGGCATGTCCATGATCCAGTGACCGGCCACCGCGCCGATTAGTCCGAAAGGTACCGTGATCAGCACGGCAAAAGGCCACAGCCAGGATTCGAACACCCAGGCAAGAATGAAATAAATCAGGATGATGGAAATCAGCACCGACATCAGGGTGTCGCTGAAGAAAGCGTCCAACTCTTCAGCCTGGCCTTCAATGGCGTAATCGACCGGAAACTGTGACGTTACGATGGGCATAATGTCGGACTCCAACACGGAGTACAGGTCCGACAACTGATCGCCGTTGTAGCTGCCGGAGACGGTGACCGACAAGACACCGTTGCGCGCACTGATCCGATCCAGCCCCTTTTGATAGGAAAAATCAACGAGGCTGCCAAGCGGTAGGGTGCTTCCATCGCTTAACTGAATCGGCAGCGATTGCAACCAGCTTTCGCTCTCACGCTGCCGGTCTGCCAGTTGCAGCCGGACCGGAATTTGTTCAAAACCGGTTTCCACGGTGTGCAGCTCAAGACCGGAGAGTTGTGACGAAACCTGGCGTGCCACATCGCTGATTTCGATCGCCGCGGCTTCAGCAGCGCGGGTGCGTGTTAGCAGATACTGCTGGGCATCGAAGGGCAGGTCATCGGTTACATCGGTCAGATCAGACAGGGTTTTCAGCTGCGTTTGCAGCAACAGGGAGGCTTCTTTGAGCTGGTCGATGTCGTTGCCTTCCAGTCTGATTGACAGATCACCGCCGCCACCCGGGCCGCGAAACGACCGGCCGGTTGAAAAACTGCGCACGACGTTGGGCAGTTCATAGTCTTGCTGAACTCGTTGCAGAATTTCGGCGTTGGACAGGGCCCGGTCGGTGTCGCTGGTTAGCGAAATGTTCAACTCTGCACGGCTGGGTTCGTCCAGTTGATTGTATTCATGCACCAGGGTGTCGATCAGGCCGCCACCGACTTCATCGTCGATTGATTGAACCACCGCTTCCAGATCATCCAGTGCCTGTTCGGCCTGCGCCAGGCTGGTGCCATCGAGCAGGTCGAGCGACACGCTCATGGTTGGCTGATCCAGCGACGGCGACGCCTCGAACGCGATTTTGCCACTGGTGACCGCGCCCAGCGCGATCAGGCTGATCATCGCCAGCGCGGCGATAAAGATAGCGCCATTCTGAATAGACAAAGCGACCAGAGAGCGAAAGGGCCCGTCGCGGAATTTGCCGAAGCCTTTGTCAAACCCTGCCCGCCAGGCGCTGGGTTTGCGCATGCGTTTGTGGTGGCCGAGGTGGCCGGGCAGGATAATGAAGCACTCGATCAGTGAGGCGACAATGGCGGCGGTGACTACAATGGGAATGTCGATCAGGAAATTGCCGAAGCTGCCGCCGATCAGCATCAGCGGTAAGAAAGCGGCAATGGTGGTCAGGCTCGATGCAACGACGGCGGGCATCATGCGCAACGCGGCAGTCTTGGCGGCTTCACGTGGGGCCAGCCCTTCGGATTCCAGAGCGGCGGTGTCTTCGGCCACGACAATGGCATCGTCAACGATAATGCCAATCGCGATGATGAAGCCAAACAGGCTGATGGTGTTAATGGTGGTGTCGGTGTAGCCCATAAAGGCCAGGGTGCCCATAAACGAAATGGGAATACCGGCGGCCACCCAGACCGCCAGGCGCGTGCGCAAGAAGATGAACAACACCAGTATGACCAGAATCATGCCGCC
>DASSWT010000294.1:0-4567 GCA_035704555.1 Saccharospirillum sp.
GGTTATAAATTAGTCGTATCCAGCCTGGCTCCCTAGACTCGAACAAAAAGCAAACAGCCAAAGGCCAGACTCATGACAGATCGAATTCAACACGGCGGTCTTCAGATCGCGACCGAACTCTACACCCTAATCGACCAGGAGATCGCCCCGGGTACCGGGGTTGAGCCGGCTCATTTCTGGAATCAGTTCGAAGCCATTCTGGATGAATTCGGGCCACGCAACGAAGCCCTGTTACGCCAGCGTGATACCTTGCAGGCGAAAATCGATCAGTACCACGCTGAACGCTCCGGCGAACCTCATGATGCAGCAGACTACAAAGCCTTCTTGGAGGAAATCGGCTACTTGCTGCCCCCGGTCGATGTTCAGCCGATCACCACCGCCAATGTCGATACCGAAATCGCCAACCAGGCAGGCCCCCAGTTGGTGGTACCGGTCAAGAACGCCCGGTTCGCACTGAACGCCGCCAATGCCCGCTGGGGCAGCCTGTACGATGCCCTCTATGGCACCGATGCCATTCCGGAAGAGGGGGGAGCCGAGAAAAGCCCGGGCTACAACCCGGTACGCGGCGCCAGGGTGATCGCCTTTGCCCGGGCGCATCTGGACCAGGCCTCACCTTTGGCCAAAGGCTCTCATGCTGACGCGGTAGCTTACCGGATTGAGCATGGAGCCCTGTCGGTTGAACTGAGCGATGGCACCCGCACTGGCCTGGCCGACCCCGCTAAATGCCTGGGTTACCAGGGTGATGAAGCCACTCCCACCGCCATTTTGTTGAAAAATAACGGTCTGCACATCGAAATCCAGGTCGACCCGGCCAGCCCGGTCGGCAAAACCGATGCAGCGGGCGTTAAAGACCTGCTGGTTGAGGCCGCTTTGACCACCATCATGGACTGCGAAGACTCGGTCGCGGCGGTCGATGCCGAAGATAAAACCGAGGTCTACCGCAACTGGACCGGCCTGATGAAAGGCACGCTCAGCGAATCCTTTGAAAAAGGTGGTCAAACCATCACCCGCTCACTGAACAGCGACCGGGCCTATCAGGGCCTGAACGGCCGCCCGCTGGTATTGCATGGCCGCAGCCTGATGTTCGTGCGCAACGTCGGGCATCTGATGACCATTAATGCGGTGCTCGATCGCGACGGCCGCGAAGTGCCGGAAGGCATTCTCGACGGCATGGTCACGGCCCTGGCGGCCAAGCACGATGTGCTGAACAACACCGAGCGTCGCAACAGCCGCACCGGCAGCGTTTACATCGTGAAACCCAAAATGCACGGTCCGGAAGAAGTGACCTTTGCGGTCGATTTGTTTGCCCGCATCGAGCAGGCACTCGATCTGGCACCGAAAACCCTGAAAATCGGCATCATGGATGAAGAACGTCGCACTACCGTCAATCTGGCCGCCTGCATTCAGGCCGCCAGTGACCGCACCGTCTTTATCAATACCGGCTTTCTCGACCGCACCGGCGATGAGATCCATACCAGTATGTTGGCCGGCCCGATGATTCCCAAGGCCCAGATGAAACAGCAAGCCTGGATCAGCGCCTACGAAGACAACAATGTCGATGCCGGCCTCGCCGCAGGTTTACCGGGCAAAGCCCAGATCGGCAAGGGCATGTGGGCCATGCCAGACGAAATGGCCGCCATGTTGGAACAAAAGCAGGGCCACCCAATGGCAGGCGCCAACACCGCCTGGGTACCATCCCCCAACGGCGCCACTCTGCATTCGGTGCACTATCACCGCATCAGCGTAGCCGAGCGTCAGGAAACCCTGCGAAAGCGTAAGCCCGCTTCCCTGGACGCCATTCTGCAGATCCCGTTACTGACAGACCCGGGTTCACTGACCGCCGAAGCCATTCAGGCAGAACTCGACAACAACGCCCAGGGCATTCTCGGCTACGTCGTCCGCTGGATCGACCACGGTGTCGGTTGCTCAAAAGTCCCCGACATCAACAACATCGGCCTGATGGAAGATCGCGCCACCCTGCGCATCTCCAGCCAGCACATGGCCAACTGGTTGCACCACAACATCTGCACCGAAGCCCAGGTCATCGAAACCATGAAACGAATGGCCGCCGTGGTCGACAAACAAAACGCCCACGACCCAAGCTACACCCCCATGGCCAAAGACCCGGACAACAACATCGCCTTCCAGGCGGCCCTGGCCCTGGTGCTCGAAGGCAAACAGCAACCCAACGGCTACACCGAGCCCCTTCTGCACGCATTCCGCATTAAAGCCAAGAACATGGTTCGTGGTTGACTTTGCCTCTGGTTGAATTGGCTATTCTGCCTTGAGTTCGTACTGGCCACCGGGTAGGCCTCTCCGGGGTCGGGCGGGATGCCGCCCACTCAATCCGTCCATGGAGCCTAGGCCGCAGCATCCCTGCTGCGGACTACCCCGGATAGGCCTACCCGGCAGCCAGCACTGACCCACGGGTTGAGTAACCCATTACTTTGGACCTCATCCTTGCCAGCGAGTAATTTTTAAGATTAACCACCGGTCTACTGAGTTAGAAGTTCGCCGCAATTCAACCTCTTGCTTACCAAGGGCTGCCGGGTGCGTCTATTGAAGGCCGTGAGACCGCATGGATGCGGTCTACGAGCCTACATGGATGTATTTACGGCGTGCCTTCAATAGACGCACCCGGTGGCCCGATTGGCACCAAATAGAAAGTCACCTCCCAGCCATATTAGCCCGCGAACTTCTAACTCAGTACTCCTGCCACAGAACCCACTGTCGCCACAGCAAACCTCAATGCTAGAATTGCCACGTTTTTAGGCTTTTCCACTTCCCTGTTGAGACCATCATGCCGAAAGCTCCCGAGATTAAACCCGGCCACGTTATTGAATTGGACGGTAACCAGTACAAAATCAGCAAAGTTGATGTGCATAGCCCCAGTGCCCGGGGTGCCGCGACCTTGTACAAGATGACCATGAATGAACTGGTCAGTAAGCGTAAGCGTGAGGAAGCCTTCAAGGGTGATGACTTTCTGACCCTGGCCGACGCCGCTACCTGCTCCATGCAGTATTTGTTTTCCGAAGGTGATATGCACACCTTTATGGATGTCGACGACTATGCCCAGCATATGTTGTCGACTGATGACCTGGGTGATCAGCTGGCCTGGTTGCACGATGGTATGGAAGGGCTGACCGGTCTGGTGGTTAATGAAGTACTGGTTGCCATTGAATTGCCGCAGTCGCTGGTCAAGCAGATTGTTGAGACGGCACCGGGTATTAAGGGGGCTTCTGCTTCTGCCCGTACCAAGCCGGCGCTTCTAGAGGGTGGTATTACCGTTCAGGTACCTGAATACATTGAGCAGGGGGAGCGCATTAAGGTAAATACCGAATCGAAGAAGTTCATGTCCCGGGCATGATGTGTTTTTTTGGCCGCCCGATTCCGTATGGAATTTGGCGGCCATGGCAGTCTGTTATTGGCTTAGCAGTATCGCAATCCAGCGGCTTCTGGGGTAAACCTCCAGGCCGATTTTTACGACCACCGTTAACGGTACGGCCAGTAGGGTACCGACCGGGCCAAGCACCCACCCCCAGAATATCAGCGACAGAAACACCACCAGGGTCGACAGGTCCAGCGACCGGCCCATCAATCGTGGCTCCAGCAGATTCCCGATAATGGCATTAATGGCGGTAAAGCCGGCCAGGCTGATCACAAACCCGCTAAAACCCTGTTGTACCGTGGCCAGGAAAACCGCAGGAATGGCGGCTAATAATGAGCCGATGTTGGGAATAAAGTTCATCACAAACGCCAGGGTGCCCCAGAGGATGGGATAGTCAACTTGCAGCAGGCTGAGAAACCCCCAGACCAGCAGGCCGGTAATGGAACTGACGAACGATTTGATGACCAGGTACCGCTGTACCGATCTGGTGAAACGACGCGTGTACTCAGCACTCCGGTCATCGCCCAGCGCCCGATTCAGTTTGGCATGAGCGCCCTGAGCCTCATAAAGCATGAAGATCAGAATAAAAATGGTGACCACCAGGGCCATTAGAATGCTGCCCAGGCCTGAAAATAACGCGCTGGCAACGCCCAGCAGGTTATCCGCATCCGGCGCAATGTTTCGCAGGCTGGTGCGCAGGTCGGTGGACAGCCAGGGGAGTTGATCGCGTAACTGCACTAACCAGCTGTCTACTTGCCGTTCATACTCCGGCATGCGCTCAAAGAATTCCTCAGCTGAGGAGACAACCAGGCTGCTCACACCGTAAAGGACGACAAACACCAGCAGAACGACCGACCCGATGGCGAGGAACGAGGGCACTTTGTGTTCTATCAACCAGCGGACGGCGGGCGACGTCAGCACAGCGAGAAACAGAGCCATTAGAAATGGCACCAGTATTGGTTGGGCGATGCGCATGCCGGCAATAATGATGATCACTGCGGCTACGGTAATGAGCGCACGGGTGAGCGGGGCGTCGAAAGGGTTTGGTGGGATTGGTCGGGTCATTGAAGATGAGTCTGCCTGCAACGGTCTATTCGGTGTGAGGGTCGGCTAAAGAAAGCCAGATCAAACAGCATTCAGTTAGCTTCTCGCTTTCGCGATTCTGATTCAAGCGACAAT
>DASSWT010000362.1:0-4071 GCA_035704555.1 Saccharospirillum sp.
GCGCGTGAATTAATCTCCTGACCGATCCGGTTTCAGTAGTCCGCACTTCCTTTCGAAGCCTCCGGTCCAATAAACCGGAGGCTTTTTTGTCAATTCCTATCAAACTGTCCCCATATTCCAAATAGCGGTTGCACAACACGGCGCGGCTGGCTAGTTTATTGCTAATATCACTGCAATCATTCATGCGACGGGGTTGTTAACTTCGCCGCTGCTCCAAAGAAGTGCGCCACCATGCTGGAAAGCACTGATTGGAGACCAGAGACCGGGATGTGCTGTTGCGGACGGGATGTCGTTACCTCTAAAACTAAAAAAAGGTCAACGTTTCAATGCAGACCCACTCCTTTGTTCGCCGACTCCTGCTGCTATGCGCCTGTGCAATTCCCGCCTCGGTGTTTGCCGAAGACTTTCCACGCATCAACCTCTACACCGAAAACTACGGTACCTTCAATTACAGCCTGGAAGGCGCCCCCTATGAACACGATATTGAGGACATCGGTGGTACGGCTACCGAGATTGTCGAGAAGCTATTCAATGAGGCCGGCATCGACTTTAAATTGCGCCTGCGTACCTGGTCTGTCTCCTATGAACGGGCGGTTGAACGACCCAATTACGGAGTGTTCTCAACAGGTCGCACTGAATCACGGGAAGAGTTGTTTGAATGGATTGGCCCGGTCGGGCAATACAACTGGATCTTGCTGGCAAGAGAAGGCCACAACCTGGACATCAATAGTCTGGAAGACCTACGCGGACTGCGCATCGGCGGGTATGAAGGCGATGCGGCGACTACATTCCTGCAGAACCAGGGGTTTGAAGTATCGACCCTACCAAACGAATCGCTCAACGCCCAACGTCTTGCAAACGACTTGATCGACGTATGGATCACTTCCGACATCAACGGTTACAAAGTTGCCGAAGAAAGCGGCTACCCCGATGTCGAGGAAGCCTTTCGCATTCGCACGGTCGATCTCTACCTGGCGATGAACCCTGAGACTGACCCGCGGGTCATCGACGCCCTGAACGAGGCGTACGACGACCTGATTGCCAGCGGCGAAATCACCTTCAACTAGCCGCTCAGCCCCGATAATAACGCTGTTCAACAAAGGGCATGCGGCTGACGGTCATTGGTAAGCGCTTGCCCCGAACTTCGGCAAACACTTCGGTTTCCAGGGCGCTGTAGGCGGTCTCGACGTACCCCATCGCAATCGATGCTTCGGCACTCGGGCCAAAAGTACCGCTGGTAACGACGCCAATGCGATCGCCTTCAGAATTAAACAGTTCAGTGCCTTCCCGCACCGGCGCCCGGCCCGTACCGACCAGGCCAACCCGCTTGCGCTGCCAGTCTTTGTTGGCCAGTTGCGCCAGAATTACATCAGCCCCCAAGAACCCGCCCGGGCGTCCGCCATCGGCACGGCGTGGTTTGCTAATCGCCCAGATCAGGCTGCCTTCGAGCGGCGTGGTGGTGGTATCGATATCGTGGCCATAGAGACACAGACCACTTTCAAGCCGCAGTGAATCTCGCGCGCCCAGACCGATCAGTTCGACTTCAGGCTCGGCCAGAAAACGCCGAACCAGTCGGTCGGCTTCGGCCGCCGGAATGGAAATTTCATAGCCATCTTCACCGGTATAGCCGCTGCGCGAGACATAGCAGTCAACGCCATCGAGCGTCAGCTGCCAGTTATCCATAAACACCATGTTGGCGACGGCCGGCTCATACCGCGACAGCACATCCGCTGCCTTCGGGCCCTGCAAGGCGACCAACGCCCGATCATCAAGCCGTTCCAGTGTTACGCCGTTACCCAGATGCGCCTCAAGATGAGCAATATCGGCTTCCTTACAGGCCGCGTTCACAACCAGGTACAAACAATCTTCATACCGGGTAACCATCAGGTCATCCAGAATACCGCCAGTCTCGCTGGTAAAAATGGCATACCGCTGCTTACCCACGGGCAAGTCGATAATGTCGACCGGCACCAGCTTCTCCAGTTCAGCCGCCGCCTGTTCACCATGCAATTTCAACTGACCCATATGCGACACATCAAACAACCCCGCCGCAGCCCGGGTGTGCAGATGCTCCTGCTTCACCCCAAGCGGGTACTGTACAGGCATGGAATACCCGGCAAACGGCACCATACGGGCACCCATTTCAATATGCAGGTCAGTCAGCGGCGTGGTGTTCAGGGAGTCTGTCGTGTCAGTCATAAGTCACCTGTTAACGTGTGAGCAGACCCGAAGTCTACTCTGAAAAAATGGCGTGACCGGCATAATGCAACAACAAAACTAAGTTTCCAATAAGAAACACGAGAGAATGGTTGTCTTGGGTGCCGCGGTTCGGAGTTCGGGTTTGCTATTGTGCCAGGAGTCCGTGCGAGCCACCGGGTATGCTTAGCCGGGGTCGGCGTGAACCCGTCCATGGGGCCTAGACCGCAGCATCCATGCTGCGGACTACCCCGGATAAGCATACCCGGCAGCCCGCACTCAGCATTTGCGAACTCCTTTACTAAAGCCCAAGCAACAGGATCTGGTCGGCCAGTCTTAAATTAAACCACCTCAGGCCAGCTTTGGCTGCCGGGTGCTGGGTTGGCGGGGCGTCGGTCACCATGGATGGTGACCGCCGAGCTTACAGGGCGGTCCGACGTCTCGGCGTACTTGCAGCGACCCGCCAAGCCCGTACCCGGTGGCCAAAGCGACTTCTGCCACAGGCTTCAATTCAACAACTCTCCAAGCAACCACAGAGGAAAAACCGCTAGGCCGTAACCCACAAAACCTCGGCATCCTGCTCGCTGGTTGAGACCAGGGCATGTCCCATGGTGCAGTCGTAGTAGGCGGAATCGCCCTCGTTGAGGGTGACGGGTTCGTAGAATTCGGTGTAGAAGAGGAGGGAGCCTGAGAGGACGAAAAGGAACTCTTCGCCTTCGTGGCGGATCCAGTCACTGAACTCGTCGAAGGTGCGGGTGTGGACCCGGGTGCGGAACGGCACCATTTTCTTCTGGGTCAGTTGGGTGGCCAGCAGTTCGTGTTCGTAGGTGGGCGTTGGGTGGGGTTTGCCCTCGCCTTTACGGGTGATGTCGCGGCGGCCGCCAGCGCTGGCGCCGGTTCGGGGCCGGGCGAACAGCTGGGGGATATCGATGCCGAGGCCGTGGACCAGTTTGCTCACAGCGCTGAACGTCGGCGAGATTTGCTCGTTTTCGATTTTCGACAGTGTGGAACGGGCCAGCCCGGTGCGTTTGCTGGCTTCTTCGAGGGTCAGGTTCTGGCTAAGGCGGATGGCGCGGACGCGCTGGCCCAGTTGCAGCGGCTCCAGAGTGGCTTCGGTGGCGCTTTTACGCGCTACCCGCATGGCCTGGGTTTCGCCCTCGTAGGCGGTTCCCTGTTTGAGAAAAAGAGGTTCGTCTGGCATGCGTCTCAGGGCTCGCTGCGGGTGTAGTCACGGATATGGAGACGAGTATCGCACAGGCTCCCCGGGCTGGGAACGGTCGTTCTCTGATGGCGGCCCTTAGTTTCCTATAAGAAATATTTGTTGTCTTCATGAAAGGCCGTTGCTACCCTTCCCAGCCATATTACTGGCAACCTCAACCGCTGCGTCCGGGGTACCAGACAGAACCGGCGCCTGCGCCGGTTTCGTGTTTCTGGGCTTGCCAAACCTGACTTTCAGATCAACTTTCGAGGACATTCCGATGAGCGCCATCCCAAGCGAACTGAGATATGCGAAAAGCCACGAATGGGTGCGCGACAACGGCGATGGCACCGTTACCGTCGGCATCACCGACCATGCTCAAACCCAGCTCGGTGATGTGGTGTTCGTTGAACTGCCAGAAGTAGGCCAGGAACTGAGCGCCGGTGGCGAAGTTGCTGTGATCGAATCGGTCAAAGCCGCAAGCGACATCTACAGCCCTGTGTCGGGCACTGTCACCAGCGTGAACGATCAGCTGGAAGACGCACCCGAAACCATCAATGAAGACTGTTACCAGGCGGGCTGGATTTTCACCCTGACACCCAGCGACGACACCGAACTGGATGCCCTGCTGACTGCGGACGAATACCAGGCAAGCACTACAGCTTCCGAGGCTTAAT
>DASSWT010000041.1:0-10533 GCA_035704555.1 Saccharospirillum sp.
GATCCGTCCGGCGTTAAGAACTTCCAGATCAAGCAAGAATGGGCCGATCGCGTTGAAGCCATGACCGACGGCCGGGTTTCCATCGAAATCATGCCGGTGGGCAGCGTGGTCAGCCACACTGAAACGCTCGATGCGATTGAAGCTGGCATTCTGGATGGTCACATTTCCGTTACCGAATACTTCTCTGGCAAAGACCCGGCTTTTGGCCTGATCGGCAACACCGTGGGCGCCTGGTCAAACCCGGATCAGTTGATCAGCTACATCTATTACGGTGGCGGCTATGAGCTGATGAACGAACTTTACGAGCCGTATGGCGTAAAATTTGTTGGCGGCGGTGCTACGGGTCTTGAAGCCTTTGTATCCAGCGTGCCGCTGGACGGCGTAGCGGACCTGGAAGGCCTGAAACTGCGTGCACCCGAAGGCCTGGTACAGTCGGTCTTTGCCGCAGCCGGTGCTTCTCCGGTTAACTTGCCAGGCTCCGAAGTGTTCACCGGGCTGAGCAAGGGCGTGATCGACGCAGCGGATTACACTGTGTTCTCAACCAACCACGCGGCAGGCATGCACGAAGTTGCGCCACACCCGGTCTACCCGGGCTTTCACTCCCTGCCATTGCTGGAAGTGGTTATGAACCTCGACGAATGGAATGAATTGCCCGCCGACATTCAGGCCATTCTCACCACCTCAGCGCGTGACTTTGCCTATGACATCAGCACCCAACTGGCGATGGCCGATGTTGATGCCGTAAAAGAAGCCCGTGCGAACCCGGACATCACGATCCACAACTGGTCGGACGAAGAGCGCATGAAGTTCCGTGGTATCGCCCGCACCCAGTGGGAAGAATACGCCGAGCAATCACCCAATGCACAGAAGGTGTATGAATCGGTAACGGCTTACCTGGAATCCCAGGGTCTGCTGTAACCTGACCTGTTAATCCGACGTTAATCGGAGCCCGGGGATTTGCCCCGGGCCTGGAGTCTCGCCATGTCCGATACCCCTGAAACCCTCCATATTCCCGAAGCTGAACGCGACGAAGATCTCGCCAGTAATGCGCTGGACCGCGGCATCGTCTGGCTGGGCTCTAAGCTCAGTATCCTATTCGCGGTGGTAGCCATTGTCTCGACTTACGAGATCGTCATGCGCTACGTTTTCGACGACCCCACAACCTGGGTTCACGAAACCGCAACCTTCATCGGTGCCTCCCTGTTTATTTTTGGCGGCCTCTACGCCTTCGCCACCGACAAACATGTTCGCGTGGTATTGATTTACGATTCCGTTTCCGAGCGTGCCCAATGCTGGTTGCGCATTCTGCACCATCTGCTCGGGCTCGGTTTTTCCGGAATGATGCTTTACGCCGGCTGGACCATGGCACACAAGGCTGTTTTTACCCCCTGGGGCGCTCTTCGCCTGGAAACCAGTGGCTCCGCCTGGAACCCGGCGTTCCCGGCCTATCTGAAAGTATTCATCCTGGTCGCCTTCGCGGTACTGACACTGCAACTGGTGTTGCATCTTATTCGTGACCTGCGCCAGCTGAGGAATGTCTGATGTTTGAATTGTCTTCCATCGGCATAGGCTACGGCAGCCTGCTGATGCTCTCTTTAATGATCCTGCTGTTGCTCACCGGCATGCAGCTGGCGTTTGTAACTGGCTTTGTCGCCCTCATTTTTGCGCTTGGCTGGTTTGGCCCGCCGGCACTCGGCATTGTGACCAGCCGAATGTACAGTTTTATTGGCAGTTACGTTTTCCTGGCGGTACCCATGTTCGTGTTAATGGCGGCGTTGCTGGATCACTCCGGCATCGCCCGCGACCTGTTCGACGCCATGAACCGACTTGGCCGCAAGCTGCGCGGCGGTGTTGCCGTCCAGACTCTGGTCGTCGCAATGATACTGGCCTCTATGTCGGGCGTCATCGGCGGCGAAACGGTATTGCTCGGTATTCTGGCGCTGCCGCAAATGCTGCGGTTGGGGTACGACCGCAACCTGGCCATCGGAACCACTTGCGCCGGCGGTGCGCTGGGCACCATGTTGCCGCCGAGTATCGTACTGATTATTTATGGCCTGACCGCCAACGTTTCTATTGGTGATCTGTTCAAGAGTGCTTTTTTGCCCGCCTTTATTCTGGCCATGCTGTACATCGCTTATGTGTTGATTCGCGTGCGCCTAAACCCTTCGCTGGCACCGCTGCCAACTGAACAGGAAGCAGAAGATGTCCCGGCCCCGAACTTTTTTAAAGCCCTGCTATTTCCGATTCTGTCAGTGGTTACTGTGCTGGGCAGCATCTACACCGGCATCGCTTCGGTCACCGAAGCCTCGGCGCTGGGTGCGATCGGCATTGCACTGAGCACCCTAATTCGCGGCGAGTTGAACTATGACATGGTACGCAAGGCCACCATGACCACGTTGCGCACCTGCGGCATGATCATCTGGATTGGCATCGGTGCTACCGCTCTGGTCGGTGTGTATAACCTGATGGGTGGCATCGAATTCGTTCGCGACACCATCTTCGCCGTCAGCGGCGGACATGGCCTGACCACCATTTTGTTCATGATGGTCATTTTGCTGGTACTGGGTATGTTCCTCGACTGGGTAGGTGTTGCGCTGCTGACCATGCCAATCTTTGTGCCCATCATCATCGAACTGGGCTACAGCCCGATCTGGTTTGGCGTGGTGTTCTGCATGAACATGCAGGTGTCGTTCCTCTCCCCGCCATTTGGTCCCGCGGCGTTTTATCTGAAGTCAGTCGCGCCCAAGGGCATTACCCTGGGCCAGATTTTCACCTCTCTGCTGCCCTTCATCGGCTTACAACTGATCGCACTGGCATTGCTGATCGCCTTTCCGCAACTGGCATTGTGGTGGGAATAACATGACCGGAGACAACGGATTGCACACTGCCAACATCATCGTCATGGGTGTTTCTGGCAGCGGCAAGAGCCTGGTAGGCGCTCGGCTTGCCCGGGCGCTTGACTTGCCTTTTTTTGACGCCGACGATTTTCACAGCCCAGCCAACATAGAGAAAATGAGCAATGGAATTCCATTGTCCGATGCTGACAGAGCAGGCTGGTTGAACGATCTGGCAGCGCTGATTCAGCGCCAGCCCGGTCTGGTGCTCGCCTGCTCGGCACTGAAAAAAGACTATCGCGACCGCTTGAGACAAGCAGCACCTGATATGACGTTCCTTTACCTCAAAGGCGACATCGACACTATCTGGTCTCGTCACTCACAACGTGAAGATCACTACTTCTCTGGAAGAAGAATGTTGGAAAGTCAGTTCGCACAGTTGGAGGCCCCTTCGGATGCCGAAGCCCTGATAATCGACATCGCCCGGTCAGCAGAGGCGGTGATTGAAGATTGTTTGAGCAAGTTACAGGCTCGGTATGAACGGCTCTAGTGGCCACACACCGACCGATAGAAAAGCAAGAATCCAACAATTTACCTCGCGTGTTGTTTTTACCGATTCGTCTGGAAAGAGCCAGCAGGTAACTCCAAACGCTGAGGTACATGGATGTAACTCACAAAAAGGCAGGACGCCTTTTCACTATCTTATTAGATGGTTCCGCCAGCTTCGATTCGGTACCCAAGATCAATGATTGATTCATCAACCGGCCGGCCCCGGATTCGGCTCATCAATTCATATGCAGCTCTCTCGCCTACGGCCTCCCGAGGGGTTATTACACTGGCAAGGCAAGGTGACATAACCTGACCGACGTCATGTCCGTGAAAGCCGGCTATAGCCATCTGCTCAGGTACTTTTACTCCACGCTTCATGCATTCAAAATAGGCGCCCACGGCAACATCGTCGTTGGTGCAAAATATGCCGTCCGTTTCCGGGTGCTCCTCCAGCACACTGGCCATGAGACTGGCACCGACACTATAAGAGGACCGGGACGTAATGCGCAGTGTATGCGGTTTCAGACCATGTTCAGCCATTGCACGCTGGTAACCTTCCTGTCGTTGCAATGTCCGGGCATCAAGCCGAACGGCCAGATACAAAACATGTTGACGACCACGTCGGATCATTTCACTGACCATATCATAGGAGGCTGCGACATTATCGAAGCCAACCGCCTGCTGAAAGGGGCGTGTTCGCGAATCCATAATCTCAACAGCCGGAATACCTGCCGTCTCGAGCATACGCATGGTGCGTTGTGTATGCTGACTTTCCGACAATATCACCCCGTCAACGTTGTAGGACAGCAACGAGGCAAGACTGCGCTCTTCGATTTCAATGCTATACCCATAATGGGACATCATCAGGTGGTAGCCAGACGGTTCTGTGACCTTTTCAATTCCCTTGATCACATCAGCAAACACCTGATTGGTTAATGACGGTAACAATACACCAATGGCTCGGCTGGTAGATCTTGAGAGCATATCCGGCCCACGATTGGGGATATATCCCAACTCTTCTGCTGTCGCAAAAATGCGTTTTCGCAGGTTTTCCGAAACCGTATCCGGAGTACGCAGACAGCGGCTTACCGTCATTTTGGTAGCGCCGACCCGGTCAGCAATATCCTGTAATGTTGGTCGTCTATGCTTCACAAAATCAGTTAATCCATACCAGTAATAACCAATATGATACACGGAATCGAGACCGGATGAACGCTGTAACCAGGATTGCTCTCGCCATCCGGCCAGCCCCCAGCAAGCGGGTTGCCATGAAACGCCTCTAATACAGAATGAAACCAAGTTGACGGGCTTTCAGCACTGCCTGGGTGCGATTATCGCACTTGAACAACCCCAGAATGTCAGAGACGTATTCCCGAACCGTTGTGGGTGCAATATTGAGCTTCGCAGCGATTTCCTTGTTGGGCAGCCCTTGTGCCAGTAGTTCGAGGGTATCGATCTGGCGCGGTGACAGCGCCACGACCTCGGCGTTGTCTCGCCCGCTAATGATCACAACCTCGCCCTCCATGACATCTCTGAGCGCACTGATCATGACTTTCTTCGAGCTGGTTTTGGCGATAAAGCCGTCGGCCCCGAGCTGAAGCATCTGCTGAATACTGGCCTGATAATCGACCGTCGAGATGACCACCAGTGGCAAGGCCGGATAACTGGACTTGACCTGCTTCAGGCCATCCAGCCCGCTGGTGCCTGGTATGTGTATGTCGAACAAGACCAGGGCGATATCCTGCTGTTCCTCCAGCAAGGTTAAGGTTGTGGGAAAGTCGCCTGATTCAATTACCTGAACACCGGGAAACGCCTCTTGCAACAACAGCGACAGAGCATCCCGGTACAGCTCATGATCTTCGGTAATCAGTATCTTGACGGTCATACGCTCGACTCATTTTCGTAGTTTTTCTAACGTAGCAAGATGGCATTCAGAGCCAACCGTTACAGCGCAGTTACTGGCTGAGCCATCTGGGGTTGCCTGCTTCTTGCTGCAAAATTCAGCAGCGCACGCAACTGGGATGGCAGCACCGGTGTGGGCAAGGCGATCCAGTCTTTGGGCAGTGATACCGGTGAATCGCAAACACAGGCAGCGACAAAATCAGGTGACAGACTCGCTGTTTTCTCTGACAACAAGGCCAGATCTTCCTGGTCGGGGTATTCGCACAGCATAATATCCACCGGTATCCTGGAATGAAGCATTTCCTCGACTGAATTGTAAATCAACACCGTGCAATTCCATTTCTTCAACCGGTCCCACAAGGAGTCTCTGAGCCTGAGGTTGCCGATCAGGAGGGCTACCACCGGTTTATTCACTGGCGAAAGTGATGTCTCAGTTCTTCTTTGAGGAGCAGCCTCAGACTGCGGGACCCGGAACGAAAAACAGCTGCCCTCGCCCGGTACCGACGCCAGCGAAACCGGATGGTCCAGCAAGTGGGCAATATGCCTGACAATAGACAGACCAATGCCGGAACCGCTGGTGTGCTTTGCAACAGTACCCGAGCGGTGATAAATATCGAAAATCGACTCCTGATCGTCTTGTGCTATGCCACGGCCGGTGTCGGTTACCTGAATAACAACGGTCTTCCCTTGCGACTGACAGCTAACCTGAACCCTGCCATTGTCGGTGTACTTAATGGCATTGGAGATCAGATTGCGGAGCATACGCTCCAATAATACCGGGTCACTGATCACACTGAGAGATTGCGATTCGAAACACAACTCCAGGCGCTTGGCCAGTGCCAGAATGTGTTACTCGTTTTCCAGCCGGGCGAACAGGGTGTGCAGTGAAACCCGTTCCAGCTCCGGTTTAACGACACCGGATTCCAGCTTGGTCAGATCCATGATCGCCTTGAACGACTCGCTCATCTGTCGCTGTGTCTCTTTCAGCCGGTCGAACAATACAATGCCTTCCCGATTTAGAATGTGCGGCTTTATGCATTCGAGGAAGACATTCATCGAATGTAATGGCTGACTTAAATCGTGGCTGCTATGAGCGATGAAACGGGACTTGGCATTACTGATGTATTCCATCCTGTGCCGTTCTTCACGCAGCGCCCTTATTCGCAATACCATGGCAACAACGTGAACCAGCATATGCAGAATCAGAATGTATAAGCCGTGAATCATCTTGTAGGAAACATCGACTTGCCGGGTTTCCGCTGCGGGCACAACCAGCGTGAACACCACCTGAAAAATAGACACCACCATGGGTAACCAGCCAAGAATGTAGATCCAGTAGTAATGACCTTCCGACCGGGCCTTGGCCAAACCCGACCCGAGAATAACCAGTGAAACCACTGCATAGTTCAGGGCGTAGAGCGCGATATTGGTATTAAAAGAGACCTGGGTTCCCACCACCGCGACGAGAACGGTAAAGAGCGCGGTATTCACAAAGACCCGGTACCAGGTGCCCGAGTGTCGGTTTATCTGTAAAAAACTGGCCGCAAAGGCGGTGAGCGACAGCAGTGAGAAGGTGACCAACCACCAGAACAATGCCGTCTTTTCATAGGTTGATTGCCACAGGATTCCCGGAAAACTGCTGTGTTCGAGGTAATAGCAAAGCATCAGCAGCGACGACACAGACCCCCAGAAAAAGGTCTGGTCGGCGATCAGCAACCAGCAGATAAAGCCCAGCAAGATCATCCCCAGAATGACCCCTACCGCCAGCTTGAACGCAATATCCATCTGCGCCGTCCATGTCTGATACTGATCGTCACTCATCAGCGCTATATAGGGGTGCCAGGCAACATGGTTCGCTTCAAGTTTTACAATAATCTGATAGGCCATCCCGGGTTCAAGGCTGACGCTCACTGCACGCCCCAGGGTATTAATGTCTGAGCGGCCGTTCAAACCGGACTGTCCGATCGTGTAGAGCACTTGCCCCTCCCAGTCACGGATCAGCACTTCGGGTTGCTGATACCCGAAATTACTGATGTGCACGACCCAGTCACTGGTCTCTGTTTCATTCAGAACCCGGGTGGAGAGCCAGTAGCGACGGTGCTGCTTGAAGTCGGGAGCCAGGCCGAAACTCGACGCTTGCGGAAATACATCCGGAGCGTCTTCGAGCGTTTGGCCTTTCGGGGCGGGTATAAAGCCCGACGCGTACCTCAATGATGCCAGGGAGTACCGGGTATCGGTGCGGTCAAGATCCAGGATGGCGGAACCGGTATCGGCATTAAAATAAAGGTCCGGTTCCTCTGCACTAGCGGTATTGACCGCGCAGGAGAGCCACAGCAACACAAGGAGAACCGGAACAGGGGAAACCCATCGATGGCGGCCAGAATGGCAATTAGAAAGTCTATACATGCAGGCCCCGGAATCCTTCCTTACGGTTGGCCAATACCATTCGATGATGCATCAACATGGCCATTCAGCCGGTAAAATGACCCGATTCCCAGGCGCTGTCAATAATGGCATCCGCAGAGGCCACCCCCGTTTAATTCTCTTATTGGGCACTGTGTTACATCCGAAGCCAGTCAATACAGGGATTGTAATGCCCCGAGAATGGCATCTCACCCCGACATATATAGGGGTAGCGTTTTCGGGAGGTGTGTCAGATGGGCTGAGAAACTGAGGTCTTTTTACAAGCCATAAAAAAAAGCCCGGACATTGCTGTTCGGGCTTTTTTGTTTTTGGTAGCGGGGGCGGGATTTAACCGGCCGGCGCCCCGGCTACGATCTTCGGGTTATGTGCCCGGCGAGCTACCAGACGCCCACTTTTCCCAGGCATTAAAAAAGCCCGAACATTGCTGTTCGGGCTTTTTTATTTGGTAGCGGGGGCAGGATTTGAACCTACGACCTTCGGGTTATGAGCCCGACGAGCTACCAGACTGCTCCACCCCGCAATAACCTGTTTAGAGAGTGTTTCTTATCGATTTTCTGATAAGACACTGGCACCCGATTCTGGTTCGGTTGCCTGCTTTGCTGACCGCTTGGTCACTGCCTCTCAACGGGGACGCATATTAATGACGACCCCGTTAGCTGTCAACTAACTTTATGATTTTTTTCAGTTTTTTCTGTCAGGCCGACCCCATCCAGGTCAATCGAGCCTGTTTCATTCGCGCCATCAGGGCATCGAATTGCGCTTCATCATGCGCTGGCGTGGCAAGCCAGGCAACAACGGCCTGATCAATGTCATTCTGATCCACTTGCTGGCCAAGGCCGTCAGTCAGACGCTGCACCTGCAATTCCATGCGCAGTGCCTTATCGGCCTCGGGGGTGTCGGCCCGGGCCAGGATTTCCAGCTCGACGGTTTTACGACGCAGGGCATCCTCTTCTGCAGCCGGTGCCTGCCATTGCGACAAAGAGTTCAGCAGGTCCGAAGCCGGAGCAGGCACCTTGCTCAGCGTCTGCCACTCCTGTTCTGCGGCGTCCATCGAATCACATTCAAAGCGGGCACGCCGGCTCCAGTCGAACAGGGCTTGCCAGTGTTGATCCTGCTGCCGGACTTTTAGGTCCTTGCACCGGGCCTGAAACTGCTGATTCAAGCGGTCGAACCGGTCCTGCAGGGCTTTATAGTCGGCTTTGGGCAGGGTACCCAGGGCACTGTACTGCGCTTTCAATGCATCAAAGCGATCCTTCACCGCCAGAAGTTCAGCTTCGGTTAGCAGGGCTTCCATATCGGCCAGAATGTGCTCAGCCTGCTCTTTATGGGCATTCAAATCGGCTTTGAACACCTCTGCCGCCGCCTCGCGCCGGGCAAACAGCTCGTCGCAAATGGCCCGAAACGATTTCCACAATGCCTGTTCATCCCGCCGCGCCAGATGCCCGGCCTGCTGCCATTCGCGCTGCAGTTGCTTCGCCGCTTCAGTAGCCTGACGCGAATCGGGTTCTTCCAGCAAGGCCTGAGCCCGGTCGATGATGGCCAGCTTCGCGTCTTTGAACACCTGCTGCTCGCTTTGCAGCCGGTCGCGAAGACGCTGGAAAACGGCGTCAAAATCAGCCTGAACCGCTTTATTGGCGGCCCGGTCCACCGGTGAAAACCGGCGCCAGTCGTTACGCGCCAGGGTGAGTACCCGGTCCAGCTCTTTCAGATCCAGCCCCTGGGTTTCTATCAACTGCTCATATTGCCCCAGTTGCTCTGCCAGCGCCTGGCGCTGACGCAAATTCAGTGCCCGCAGCTTGCCCTGCTCCTCGAAAAAGGTTTTGCACGGTTCGTATGCCTGCTGTGCCAGATCGTGAAAGGTTTCCCACAGCGCCTGATGCTGGTTTTGCAGCCCGCGGCTCAGCATTCGCCATTCATCCTGCATATCGCGAATCTGCCGGGCCCGGTCCTCCGGCGGCAACGACTGCTCCAGCAAGTGGCGCATGCGCTCGATCAGGGCCTCTTTTTTGGGCAGTACCGCAAAGCTCTGCCAGTCGCGTAACTTCTCAACAGCCTGTTCGGTTTCTTCAAACTGACGAAACAGACCATGGTGCTCGTCCGGGTTGAGGTCGACCACGGCATCGCGAATACCCTGCAACAGGCCGGAAGCGCGCTTCAGGTGGCCATCGTTGATGGCACCCTGACACCGCCGAATCAGGCCGCGCGCCTGTCGCACTGCCTGAATGCTCTGTTTGCGGTGCTCGGCGAGCTGATCGTGGTGAATCTTAACCGCGTGCTCCACCCGGGCCTTCAACGCCGGCTCCGGCTCGCCCTCAGGCCAGTCGAGGCTGTGCAGCCATTCATCCAGCGCATGAGCCGCCGCGTCGTTCCGGGCGGGGTCGGATTCAACGGCGGGCAGCAATTCTGTCAGTGGACCGTGACGCTCGATGAGCCTTACCAGTGTATTCAACGAAGTCTCATAGGTGGTGCACAGCCGGTGAAAGGCCCGTTCTTCATCCCGATTGGCACGCTGCGTCTGTTCCGTCTGGCGCCACTGATGCTGTTGCTCCGTTAAATACAGAAGGGCTTCACGCACCTGGGTCTGGTCGATGTCCGGTTGATCGAGCCGGTCTTTCAGATCCTGCCAGAGGTGCTGAATCAGCGCGCCCCGTTGCGGGTCGTTGGCGGCTTCCTCTTGCTCCGACTCGTGTTCTGGCTCATTAAAGGTTTCAGCAATAATCGATTCGGTTGAGTCTGAGGCGTTATCCGCCCCGGCTGATACCGGTGCAGTACCAGCCTCCTCAGCCTCTGCTGCGGGCTTGGCAGGAACCCGCGCCAGCGCTGC
>DASSWT010000123.1:0-4414 GCA_035704555.1 Saccharospirillum sp.
GAGGTGATGGGGCATCAGTTGCGACATGCGGTAGACGAACATCTCGGGGGTCGCATCGTACTGGTCCATCATCCGGCTGAGTGCATCGCCATCAAATGCTTTGTTGGCCAGCCAGGCTTTCAGGTCGGTCAGTAGCGCTGCCTCGGGAATCAGCAGGGCGCCGGCAAAGTAGGAGGCTCTGAAGTTGTTGTGAACCTGCTCGAATGACTCTACCTTGATCCAGGATGACGTCAGTGCGCGTTCCTCCAGTTCGAGAAAGCGGTAGCCAATCTCTTTGGCCAGTACGAACTTTTGCTGTTGCGGCATCAGCCGGGAATTGACCACCAGCTTGTTGGGCGAAACACAAAGCGAGCGCAGGGTCTGGAGTTCGGGTGTGGCGGAAAAATCGTCGTAGATGACACGGCACTGGTACTGGTCGAGCAGCAGGGATTCCAGCCAGGCGAGGTTTATCACTGGTTCTGCTACCGGGAATTGCGTTCGAAAGGCTTCGGCCTGGCCTTCGATTTCTTCAAAGTAATTCAGGTGCATCTTCTGATAGGAACGCAGCGATGCCAGCAGGAAGTGTTCAACCTGCATGTCATAGCCCCGGCCAATTTCGAGCAGCGTACGAACGAAGGCGCCCGCTTTGCTGGGCGAGTCGGTCACCAGGTCGAACACATCCGAAAGGCCAATGCCAAACTGTTTCAGCGGGAAATCGTTGAACAGCGGCGAGTTCAGCAGCGCTGTGACCGGGTTCAGTTCGTCATCGAGCTGCAGTGAGACCAGCTCGTCGAAGGAGACCCCGAGCCCCTGGGCCAGCTGAATGATCTTCTCCGGTTTGGGGTACTTTTTGCCCTTTTCGATTTCACTCAGATAGGAGATGGACAGTGAGGTTCGCTCGCCCAGTTGCTTGAGCGATAACCCGGCCGCCTGGCGGTGTTGTTTGACTTTAATGCCGAGAATGAATCTCAGGCTCTCACTGTTGATTTGCATAACCCTTCCAAGTTCGCGATGAGCGAAATAGCCTGCGCATTCTAAAGAGGAGGCCGTTGCAACACAATGCGGCGCTGGGAGTGGGTGTTCGGAGCTGGACTAAACCTCAGGTTTCCGAGTTCGTAAAAGGTCAGCGGCGGATGGCAGGGGTGCTTTTGCGGGGGTATCTGAGGCATGGATGCCGAAGTTAAGCCTACATGGAGGTATTTACGGCGCCCCCGCAAGAGCATCCCTGCCTTCCGTCGCGGGTTTGGGTAATTTTGACAGATCGGCTGTTTTTGGCGGGGTATTTTGATAGACTTCAATTTCTGCTGTTCCAGTGCTCAAGAAGAGCGCTGGCTTGCCACTGGCTATAACCGAAGGATTAACGGAGCCAGATCAGGCGCTTTCGCAGAAATCTATCATTCATTCACTAAGGAAAGGCGAATGGACAAACTGAATCGTGCCCGTCGTTTACACTCTTTAATTCAACTCCTGCCGGAACATCCCGAGCCTGAAACTGGCTTGTACTTTGGTGAACACGTGATTCGTGTCGCGGGGCAATTGTGTCTCGTGGTGACACTGAAGGGTCAGGTTGGTATCCGCGCAACCACTCCTGAACTTGAAGCCGAGCTGCAGCATGTCTGTGGTGACCAGCATTGGATTGCCCATGGAAGGGTATATGAGCAGTGGTATTTGCTGCCGGAGCCTGTGTTTCAGGAAATTGACCAGGTCATAGGTTGGGTTCGCCAGGCCGCCTCAGGGGCGGCCCAGCTGGCTGAGCTGGAACCGCGTGCCAGGTCGGGTCGTCTCGGTTAGCCTGTCAGCGTGTAAATGCCCAGTAAAACGCAGTGCCCAGCGGACTGAGTGCGATGAGAAACAGCACCAGGATGACCGGTGCCCATCGAATCACCGAGGTATCGCTGGCCATGGGTATTTTGGGGTTATTTGACTCGTTCATGCAGCCTCCAGACGCGTTGATAACCAATGTCAGTATGCGCCGGACGCGGCAGGGTACCCTGATGCAGGTCAATATAGGGTCGATATTGGTCTACAGTGGTATTTGAGCCGTAACGCTACTCACCCGGGACAGGTGTGTACCTGCGTTGCAATATCGTTACCTGATTCGGGAGGGATTATGGCGTATTGGTGCACGCTCTGGATGCTGCGCTGGTGGGGGTTCTGGCGTTTGCCGGAAACCGCTGCTTCTGTGCGCGTTAAAACGGCAAAGCATTCCCGTAAAGTCGGCTGGGTACGCTGGTTGTGGTCGGCTGGCCTTTTGGTCATTCTGGCAATACCGGTACCTGCCTTCGCCGCCGTCTGGGTGTTGATACTGACGTTGTTGTCGTTTGTGTTGTTGGATGAGACTGCCTGACTGGTGTGAATCATCCCTAAAAACAGGTTAGCCATGACTGATTCCGGTACCAATAGTACCCCTGAACGATACCCGCTGTTTCCGATGGGTGCTTTGCTGTTGCCCGGGGCTTCTTTGCCACTGCAGATTTTTGAGCCCCGCTATCTGATGATGGTGTCGAGCAGTACCCGGGAAAACCGTCCCTTTGTGCTCATGGTGGCAGAGCCTGGCAAAGACCGCAGCGGTCGGGGGTGCCTGGCACGTATTGTTGATTTCAATCAGCAGGCAAACGGGTTGCTTGGCATTACCATCGTTGGTGAAGCGCGGGTGAATGTCACCGGGGCCGCAAAAGACGTCACCGGGCTGTGGTGGGGTGACTGCGAGCCGAGCGCTGAGCCCGAGGCAGATCCGGAGCTTGAGACGCGGGCGGCACTGCGTTATCAGCCGCTGCTCGATGCCTTGCTGGAGCACCCTTACCTTGCCGATCAGGTTGGCCTGCAGCTTGATTCAGCCCGGGGTAGTGTTCATCAGTTAATGGTGTGGTTGCCTCTGGAGCGCGAGTTAAAGCAATTGCTGCTGGCTGAAGACAGTTTTCTGCAGCGGTGTGCTTTGCTGGAGTCCGCACTGGCGGAGCTATCGGGTTCGCCTGAACCTCCTGGTGGCAGCGAAAAGTAATTTTACTGAGGTTCAATCGCTCAGATCAGGCGATACGCCTGATTGGCCATTGGCCAGGCGATAATCAGATAAGCCGCTGCGGTCAGTAATACCAGCAGCCAGAGCGGCAGGCTGTTTCGCAAGCTGGCCAGGGTGTGCCCCGATAGCCGGTGAAAAGCCTGAGTTAAGGCGGCAAGAAACAAACCCAGGCACAAGCCGGCAACCACGTCAGACAGCCAGTGAACGCCGAGCCAGACCCGGCTCAGGGCTTCAATGACCATCGCCATGCCGGCCGGCAGATACAAGTGCCAGCGGCTCATCGCCGGGCGCCGTTGGTTGGCGAACCCGGTGAGCAGGCCAAGGAAGAGTGCGATGCCCGCAGAGTGGCCCGAAGGGAAGGCGCCAGAACTGGGTGGCAGGGCAACCAGGTCGGGTCGCATTACCTGAAAGGATGCTTTCAATAGTGGAATGGCGCAGACCATTACCGCTGAGCTGATCAGCAATATCGCGCTCAGCCGGTGCTGCCCGCTCAATGAGACCCAGAGAATAATCATTAGCCCGGTGAGTACCACTATGAAAGGGTCGCCCAGCAGCGTAACCCCCAGTGCAAAGGCATCGACCGCTGTGGCGCGCCAGACTTCTACCTGGCTGCTTAGCAATACATCCGGGTACCAGGGGCGGGTAAGGGCTGTAATGAGGAACCCGGTGGCGGTAACGCCTGCCAGCAGGAAGGCGGCGAACGGAAAGCGCTCCGGCAAATGCTGTAATGCTGGCACCCAGCGAGCCATACGGGGGTGTTCCGGGTGCAGGTGGTGGTAAATAGCCAGCAGCGCGATCAGAATCGCCAGGGCCGATACCAGCAGCAGCGTCAGGGTCCGCATCGCCAGGCTTTGGGTCGCCAGAAAATAGCTGGCTTCGCCGGTCAGGTAACCCGGTAGCATATAGGCCGGCGCCCAGACCATAACGGTTATCAGATTGACACTGACGAATATCCGGGCGGGCATGGACAGGCTGCCCGCAATCAGGGGCACGACAGGCCGTATGGGCCCGATGAACCGGCCGACCACCACACTGATCCAGCCCCAGCGCTGAAAAAACCAGATGCCGTGGGACAACCAGTCTTCATGGCGCTTGAACCAGCGGTGTTCGTAGAGCCGGTGCCGAAACCGGTAACCAAGGTAGTAACTGCCCAGATCACCCGCCGTTGCACCCAGTGCCGCAGCAGCCAGCACCCAGATTACCGGTATGTCCAGGTTGCTTGCCACCGCCGCCAGGCTGAACAGCATGACCACACCGGGCACGATCACGCCGATCAGCGCGAAGGACTCGATAAAGGCGGTCAGGGTGATGGCGATCAGAACGCCTTCCGGGTGTGACTGTAACCAGGCAATCATGGTGATAATGGTTTACTCGGTTGAGGGCAGTTAGTCAGTTGCAGTGAACTAGTGTCAAAGC
>DASSWT010000238.1:0-2848 GCA_035704555.1 Saccharospirillum sp.
GTTGAATTAATGCGCAACAACCGCATCAATGCCTTTCTGGTCGGTGAAGCTTTTATGCGCGCCGACGACCCCGGTACACGAATGAACGAATTGTTTGGAGATCTCTGATGCCACCTATTGTGACGATTCTGGTTGTTCTGGCGCTGGTGATGTTGGTGGTCATTAAGATCACCTCGGCCAAGGGCTCGGAAGTCAGTGAAGAACAGGCGGCAAAGTATTCGAAGTGGATTCGGATTCTGGTGCCGCTGGTGCTGATTGGGGCAGCGATTAAGTATTTTATTGGGTAGGGGCAAGCTGAGAGTTTTGAGCTGTTAGCTGCGAGTTTTTAGTAAAAAAAGTCGGAGTCTGCAACCAACTGAGTGTCGGGTGCCGGGTGTACCTTTCTGGGGTAGTCTGAAGCATGGATGCTTCAGTCTAGGCCCCACGGATGGGTTTACGCCGACCCCAGAAAGGTACACCCGGTGCCTGACACGAGCTCCTGCCACAAAGGCAAACCCAAACTCCGAAACAAAAAAGCGACCCGAAGGTCGCTTTTTTTATGAGCGCGAAGCGCAGGTACTAGTCAGCTTTGCGAGGTTTGCGTGGCTTGCGGTCGCCGGCGGGCTTGCGCCGTGCCGGGGCGCCGGCCGGGCTGTCTTCCCAGGCACGCAGGGCCATGGGGCGGCCTTTGACGCGGGTCTTTTTCAGCTGTTCCAGAATTTCCTTGGGCATGCCGGTAGGCAGGTCGACCAGGGTGTACTGTTCCTGAATGCTGATGTTGTTGATGAAGCGGCCTTCGATGCCGGCTTCATTGGCAATGGCGCCGACAATGTGGCCCGGTTCAACGCCGTCTTTACGGCCAACGTCGAGACGGTATTTCTGGGCATCGTAATCGAGCGGGCGGTCGCGCTTGGCACCGCGTTCCGGACGGGGTTTGCCATCGCGGCTCGGGCGGTCGTCACGTTCGCGGCGCTCGGGACGTGGCTTCGGATCTTCCGGGATCTGCAGTGGCTTGTCTTCCTGCGCCATCATCGCCAGGGCAGCGGCAAGGTCGCGCGCATCGACCGGGGTTTCGGTGTTCTCAACCCAGCCATCGATCATGGCGCGGAAGAACGTCAGATCGGCGTTTTCAATGCGCTCCAGTACATCGGCCTTGAACTGGCCGGCGCGGTGGTCGCTCAACTGGGCAGCGCTCGGCAGCGGGTAAGGCTTCAGTTGCTGCTTGGTCACGCGTTCGATATCGCGCAGCAAACGACGCTCGCGCGGTTTGACGAACATGATCGCCTTGCCACTGCGACCGGCACGGCCGGTACGGCCAATACGGTGCGTGTAAGTCTGCACATCACCGGGAATGTCCCAGTTGATAACGTGACTGATGCGTTCAACGTCGAGACCGCGGGCGGCCACGTCGGTAGCAATCACCAGGTCGAGCTTGCCGCTCTTGAACTGGTTGATGATGTCTTCACGCTGCTTCTGGGCAACGTCGCCGCTCAGGGCGGTACAGGCGTGACCGCGTGCGGAAAGCTTGTCGGCCAGAAACTGGCTTTCAACCTTGGTGCGTACGAACAGAATCGCCGCGTTCCACTCTTCCACTTCCAGAATCCGAGTCAGGGCTTCGAGCTTATCGATGCCGCCGACGTGCCAGACGAACTGCTCGATCTTCTCCAGTGCAGCCTGGCTGGCCTGAATTTCAATGCGTACCGGGTCTTTCAGGTACTGCTGGGTCAGGCGTTTTACCTGCTGAATCATGGTGGCCGAGAACAGGGCGACCTGCTTGTCGGCCGGGGTGTGTTCCAGAATCCAGTCGATGTCTTCAACAAAGCCCATGCGCAGCATCTCGTCGGCTTCATCGAGTACCAAATGCTTGAGGTTGGTCAGATCCAGAGAGTTGCGACGCAAGTGGTCCATCACCCGGCCCGGGGTGCCCACGATGACCTGGGGGTTTTGCTTCAGGCCGCGCAGCTGGTTGCGCATGTCGGCGCCGCCGTAAATAGGCAGAACGTTAAAGCCCGCCGAGCCCTTGGCGTAGGATTGAAACGCCTCGGCCACCTGAATGGCGAGTTCGCGGGTCGGGCACAGCACCAGTGTTTGCGGTTTCTGGACAGCGCTGTCCATGATGCTCAGCAGCGGCAAGGCGAACGCAGCGGTTTTACCGGTGCCGGTCTGGGCCAGGCCCAGCACATCTTTGCCGGCAACAAGGGCCGGAATGGCTTGCTGTTGAATTGGCGTCGGGGTTTCGTAACCGAGCTTGGTCAGGTTTTCAAGTACCTTGGGCGCCAGGCCCAGTTGGTCAAAACGGGGGGTATCAGTCATTCAGAACACATCCTCGAGGGGTCGCAGCATGCAAACCCGGGCTTCAAGAAGGAGCCGCTTTCGAGTCGTACCGGTGAACCGGCGTATTCCCAGACAAGGCAGGAATCGGTCAAATAGGCTCCCTTCAGGCCGGACCAACAATGTCCGGCTTATGGTAAAAACGGGGCGCGGAGTATACACAATCGGGGGCAGGTTGTCTGCTCTTTAATCACTGAGTACCTGTTCAGTTCCAGAGCGACGCTTCGTCCACCCAGCGCTGCAATCTCAGCGCCCGGTCTTCAATTAGCCGGCCCACTCTGGGACGGTCGGCGATGTGTCCAATACGGAAGTCGCCGTAGTCGTCGCCCTGCTTCAGACGCTGGGCGGCATACAGCCACTTGTTGGAAAAGTAGCGCAGTATTTCCCGCGGGTGATCAATCAGGTTGTTGATGCCGACAATGTCGCAGGGGTGGTCACCGGCCAGCCCGTACCAGCCATCGAACCCGGGTGTGCCCAGGCTGCTGACCCGCCAGATGGAGACATAGGGCACCTTGGCCCAGAACGGATCCGGGTCGAT
>DASSWT010000250.1:0-15032 GCA_035704555.1 Saccharospirillum sp.
CGGTCAGTGCCGGGGTTCTGTGTGTTAAGTGATCAGGTGTCGGTTTCTCGCAACCTGGCTTTGCGTCTGGATGATGGCAGTAACTGAGCCAGTTTCTGTTTCAGATTCCCGCCAAAGGTTCTGGCCTGCTCGATCAGAATCAGCATGGCGGGGGTGAAAATCAGCGTCAGTATGGTCGCAAAAATCAACCCCCCGGCGATGGTGGTCGATAGCTGTGTCCACCATTGTGATGACGGAGCACCAACCGACCACTGCCGGTCAAACAGGTCGATGGTCAGTTGATACACCATCGGCAGCAGTCCCAGAATAGTCGTGATGGTTGTCAGCAAAACCGGGCGCAAACGCTGGGCGCAGGTCGTCAGAGCCGCATCGATAGGCGGTACACCCTGAGACCGGATCAGATTGTAGGTGTCAATCAACACGATGTTGTTGTTCACTACTATGCCCGCCAGCGCAATGATGCCCACACCGCTCATTACCACACCAAAGCTCGATCCGGTTATGAGGATGCCGACCATAACCCCGACCGTCGACAACAGGATTGCTGACAGAATCAACGCAGTCTGCATGAAGCTGTTGAATTGGGTAACCAGGATAATGATCATGATGAAGATCGCCACGCCGAAAGCATTGACAAGAAACGCCATGGTTTCCGCCTGTTCCTGCTGGTCACCCACAAAACGATATGACACCACCGATGGCAGTTCACCCGACTCAAAAGCGGCCTGCAATTGCTGATCAATGGCGTCGATGGCCAGGTCTACACGCTCACCCGGGTTCACATTGGCTTCGACATTCAACGTAAGTTTGCCGTCGGTGCGGAAAATGTCGCCTTGTTTATTGCGGGCCGAACGGTCAATAAAGTTGCTGATGGGAACCTGCTCACCTCTCGATGTTACCGTTAGCCGGTCGATTTGATCCAGTTCGCGGCCATTAAAGGGGTAGCGAATTCGAATATCCAGTTCGTCGTCGGCGTCGTCGGGGCGATAACTGCCCAGAGTGAGGCCATTGGTGATCATCTGAATGGACGATCCAACCGTGCCGAGATCCACCCCAAAACGACTGGCTTGCTCACGGTCTACCTGCACCAGCCATTCAAGGCCGGGCAGTGGCCGGTTGTCGCTGACGTCCTGAATGCGTTCGTTCTGGCGAATCTGACTGACGACCTGATCGACAGTACCGTACAGGGCTTCCAGATTATCCGAGAAGAATTGCAGTTGAATGTCGATCCCTGTGGTTGGCCCCATTTGCGCTTGTTGGGCCTCCACGACGATGCCCGGAATGTCCGATGCAACCTCAAGCGCCTGGTTCATTACCGCATTAGATCCCGGACGCTCGGTCCAATCAACAAACTCCAGCATCAGCACGCCAATGGCGTCTTCCGGGTAGTCACGCAGCGGAACGGCCGTCACTTTGGACGTTATAGTCTTGATGGCATCCTGGCCGGCCAGCCGCTCTTCAACCTGGCGCACCAGCGAGTTGCGCTCCTGCAGTGAGAGATTGCCCCGTGCTCGCACCACCAGGCTGCCAAAATCCGAATCGACATCGGGGAAAAACTCGACGGTGGTTGAGCGTGCTGAAAAGGCCATGGTGATGGCGGCCACAACAACCCCAATCAACACCAGGGCGAGCCAGGGACGAACCAGCAATGGCTTCAGGAACCGTATATACAGACCTAGCCCACCGCGAATATCGTTCAGCTTACCGTGGTCGATGGCATCCATTGCCAGGCGCTTGCTTTCAGAGACCCGGGCCGGTTTGCCAAACAGCGTCCCGAAAGCAGGCACGGCAATCAGCGCCATCACCAGAGACGCCGTCAGGGTAATTAAAACCGTTTTGGGCAGGTACCCCATGAATTCGCCAGCAATACCGGGCCAGAACAGCAACGGCATAAACACCGCCAGAGTGGTGGCGGTTGAGGCTGTGATGGGCCAGGCCATACGCGTGGCGGCTTCCCGATAAGCACTGCGCCGGTTGGCACCTTCAGACATGCGCCGATCAGCGTATTCGGTCACCACAATGGCGCCATCGACCAGCATGCCGACACTGAGAATCAACGCAAACAGTACAACGATGTTCAGCGTAATTCCTAGCATGTTCAGCACCAGAATGGCCGCCAGGAAGCTCGATGGAATCGCCAGCCCAACTAGAATGGCACTGCGCACACCCAGTGCCCAGACAATAACCACAAATACCAGCAGGGTTGCCAGCAACACTGAGTTGAACAGGTCGTCCAGCTGCTGAATGATCATCACCGACTGGTCCTGCGTGTAGGTTACCTTAATGCCTTCAGGCCAGTCTGGCTGCACGTCAGAAACGACCGTTTTGACCTGATCGATGGTCTCGATGATGTTTTCACCGGCACGTTTGGTGACTTCCAGGGTGACAGCGGGCTGACCATTCACCCGGGAAATGTTGTCGGCGTCTTTATAGGTACGCTGGCCCACGGCTATATCGCGAAAGCGCACAACGGTATCGCCATCCACTTTGACCGGCAGGTTAAGGATTTCTTCCTGTGTTTCGATCAGGCCCGGTACCTTGACTGAGAACCGGCCCGCCCCGGTATCCAGGTTGCCGGCTGCAATCAACTGGTTATTGCGGCTGACCAGTTGCGCCAGTTCACCGTGGGATATGTTGTAGCTGGCCATTAACGCCGGGTCGATGATAATTTCGGCCACTTCTTCACGTTTGCCACTGATGGGCGATTCCAGTACACCTCTGACGGCCTCGATGCGCTCTTTCAGGTCTTCTGCGACATCAAACAGAATGCGTTCATCAACACTGCCCGATAAAGAGACGTTAATGACCGGAAACAGTGACAGGTTGATCTCCTGGACCGTAGGGTCATCCGCCTCGGCGGGCAGGTTACCTTTCGCTTTGTCGACGCGGTCGCGCACATCGGTCAGGGCTTCTTCTATATCGACGCCAATATCAAATTCCAGCGTCAGGGTGGCACGGCCTTCACTGGCGGTGCTCACCAGTTCTTTCATGCCTTCCAGGCCCTGAAGTTCTTGCTCCAGAGGCTGAACCAGCAATCGGTCGGCGTCTTCCGGAGAAATACCTTCCAGGCCAGTGCCTACGTATACATAGGGAATAGTAACGTCAGGCTGGGCTTCTTTCGGGATGGTTTGTAACGCGACCAGGCCGGCAATGAAAATCAGGGCGAAGAACAGCAGTACGGTCCGAACCCGGTTCAGTGCTGCGTGGATGATGCTGAGCATGATGTTCTCCTGTTACAGGCCCGCAGCCAGATTGTCTTCCTTTCCGACCATGACGGGGTCGACCTGCTCACCAATATTCACAAAGCCCTGGCCGACGACGATCAGTCGTGCCTGGTCGGGTATGCCGGATACCCAGACGCCGCCGGTATCAGACCGAATAATGTTCAGTTCACTGAATTGCACGGTATTGTCATCGGTCAGCGTTTTCACACCGAGGTTACCGGCATCATTGATGTTCAGCAGAGCCGGGCTGATGTAATGCCCGGTCACCTCATCCAGCATGATGGTGGCGGTGGCGGTGGCGCCAACCACCTGTTTCGGACTGTCCTCGACCACAACTTCCACTTCAAAGGTACGGGTGGCTGGATTGGCGACAACGCCAATGTAGTCGATGGTTCCAGTCATGGTTTCTCCGGTCAGTAATGTTACATCCGCTTTCTGACCCAGACGCAGGGGCCCAACATCAGCCTCAGGCACACTGCCAATGATTTTCAGTGCAGAGAAATCATAAATCTGGGCAATGGCTTCACCGGTTTGAACATAAGCGCCCATTTCAATAGTGCTGCTGTCCATAACGCCTGCAAAGGGAGCTCTTATCGCCGTATTGGCCAATGCCAGTTCCAGCGAGGCCAGTTCTGCCCGGGCTTGTTCGTACTGAGTCAGGGCGGCAGCGGCCTGGGCCTGGTTTTGCAACCCTTCATTGCGCAGACGCTGGGCACCCTCATATTCGAGGCGAGTCTGCTCCTGATACGCCCGCGCCTGACGTAACCGAGCTTCAAGATCTTGTGGGTCGAGGCGGGCAATGACTTCATTGGCAGCAACCCGATCGCCTTTGGATTTAAGGATCTCGATAACACGGCCCGACGCTTCGCTGGTGACCGAGACTGTGCGTGCCGGCTGGGTAACGCCGTTCAGTTTCAGTGTTCGGCGAACTTGCGACTCGTTCAGTACCTGAGCCTGGACTTTGGGAACCAGACTGCGTTCAGCTGTGCTTTCTTCCGGTGTTTCGGCAGCCACTTCATCACTGTTGCCGGTGTAGAGCCAGGCCCCCGCGCCAATGACTATCAGAACTGCGATTATGGGGCCGGTAGGAATATGTTTTGCCACGAATGTATACCTCTGGGAAAATCTCGCCCACCATAGAAGAGTGTTAAAAGCCCGGACAGTGCCAAAAGTAAGTCGGCAGGGTCGGGCTTACACTACGTCCCTACTGTTAATAAGGATCATGAATGAGTCTGGTTGTGTTCGACCGCGTCACCTTTGCTCTGGGCGCTGCGCCGTTGCTCGATGAAGCGTCGCTGATTATAGAGCCAGGCGAGCGTCTGTGTCTGGTCGGGAAAAACGGTGCTGGCAAATCGACGCTGTTAAGTTTATTGAACGGGCAGCGCACACCCGACGATGGCCAGATCCGGGTGCGCCAGGGTGTCACGCTGGCGCAATTGCAGCAAGATCTGCCGGAAGGGGATGACCGACTGGTCAGCGATGTGGTGCTTGAGGGGTTGGGGGAGTTGGGTCGTGCACTGGCGGCCTACGATCACGAAAGCCTGCAACCTGACCCGAACCTGTCGCGTCTGGAATCCCTGCAACACACCATCGAACTGGGTGACGGCTGGCAAATTCACGCTACCCTGGCCGCTGTGCTGACCCGCCTTAAACTGGACGGTGAAGTTGCCTTCAAGACGCTGTCGGGCGGTTGGCGCCGGCGGGTGCTGCTGGCCCGGGCGCTGATCAGCCGGCCGGACATTCTGATTCTGGACGAGCCGACCAACCACCTCGATATTGCCATGGTGGAATGGCTGGAGGGTTTTCTGCTCGATTACCCCGGTGCCATCGTGTTCGTGTCGCACGACCGGCGGTTTATCGACCGGGTGGCGACACGCATTGTGGAGCTGGACCGGGGGCATCTGAATACCTTTCCGGCACCTTACGATGCGTACCTTGAAGCCAAGGACGCGCGTCTGGCGGAAGAAGAAGTGCACCGTCGCCATATGGATAAAAAGCTGGCCGACGAGGAAGTCTGGATTCGCCAGGGCATCAAGGCGCGGCGCACCCGCAACGAAGGCCGGGTGCGCGCCTTGCAGGCATTGCGCAAGGAAGTCAGCCAGCGTCGGGGCCAGACCGGCCAGAGCGACTTCGAGATTGAAGCGGCCGATCGCAGTGGCA
This sequence comes from Saccharospirillum sp., assembly GCA_035704555.1. GTDB lineage: Bacteria > Pseudomonadota > Gammaproteobacteria > Pseudomonadales > Natronospirillaceae > Saccharospirillum. Next base: position 5,385 of record DASSWT010000250.1, read on the forward strand.
AGCAAGTGGTGGTGCTGGAGCATGTCTCCTTTGGCTATGGTGACAACAAGCTGATCGATAATTTTACCGGCCTGATCAACCGGGGTGACCGTATCGCCTTGCTCGGCCCAAACGGGATCGGCAAAAGCACATTGATTCAATTGATGTTGAAACAAATTGAACCAACCACGGGCAAGGTGGAGCAGGGCACCAAGCTGGAAGTCGCCTACTTTGACCAGGCCCGGGCCCGTATGGACCCTGAAAAAACCGTGATGGATGCCGTGGCCGAGGGGCGGGAATTTCTGGATCTCGGCGGGCGTCGCCGTCACGTCATCAGTTACCTGGAAGATTTTCTGTTTGCTCCGGAACGGGCGCGTATGAAAGTGAAGCAGCTGTCGGGCGGGGAAACCAACCGGTTGCTGCTGGCACGGCTGTTCAGTCAGCCAGCCAACTTTCTGGTGCTGGATGAACCGACCAATGATCTGGACATTGAAACGCTGGAAATGCTGGTCGACCGGCTCAGCGAATTCGATGGCACCCTGTTGCTGGTCAGTCACGACCGGTACTTTATTGACCAACTGGCGACCCGGACCTGGGCCTTCGAAGGCAACGCCACCTTGCGCCAATATGCCGGTGGCTATGAAGACTGGAAACTGCAGGGCGGCCAATGGCCCGATACTCGGCAGCAGACGCCCAAGGCGGCTCCCGGCCAGCGCGAACAGCAAGCCCCGGTCGCGGCCAAACCCAAGGCAAAACCCGCGAAGAAGCTGTCGTTCAAAGAGCAGCGGGAGTTTGATCAGTTGCCGGCCGATATTGAATCCCTGGAACGGGAGATCGAGCGGCTGGAAGCCGATATCAATCAACCGGGTTTTTACGAACAGCCCTCAGACAAAACCCAGCCAGTGTTGCAGGCGTTAACCGCAGCGCAGCAAACGCTGGAAGCGCGGTTTGAACGCTGGGCCGAACTGGAAGAGAAACAAAGCTGAGGCGGACACGGCCGGTGCTTCAAGCTGAAGTCACCGGTAGTGTCGCGACCGGCATCGTGATAAAGACAGGATGCAGTAGATGAGTATTCGGTACGAATTTAATTTTCCCGAAGACGGGACCCAGTTGATCGTTGAAACCCAGGCTTCCCGTGAGCGGGACCCGGGAACAGAGGGCCAGCGCACCCCGGCGGCCTGGACGCGCCTGGATTACTGCCAGTGCTCCAATTGTCCACTGTCGAAAAAGGAGGTTGAATACTGCCCGGCGGCGATTGACATGCAGCCGATCGTCGAGGATTTTCGCAGCCTGCCCGGTTTCAAAAAAGCCGATATCGTGGTCACAACCCAGGAGCGTCAGTACCGGAAAAGCACGGGGCTGGAGGAAGGGCTGCGCTCGCTGATGGGGCTGGTTATGGCCAACAGTCAGTGTCCGATTCTCAAAAACCTGAAGCCTATGGCCTACACCCATCTGCCCTTTGCCACGCAAGAGGAGTTTATTGTTCGCTCGGTCGGAACCTATTTGCTGCGTCAGTACTTCAAGAGTCACGACGGCAAAGAGGGCGACTGGGATCTTGATGGGCTGATCTCTCTGAACCGGGAACTCCAGATGGTCAACCAGGCGTTGTGGCAACGGGTTCACACCGCCTGTGAAGGCGATTCGAACTTAAAGGCCCTGCTCAGCTTTTTTACGCTATCCTCCAGTGTGTCCTACTCTCTGGAGAGCCAGCTACTCAAACTGCGTCCTGCATTTATGGCCGACACTGGCACTCTGCAACCCTTTGAACACAATAAGGATCCCGGTCATGTTCGCTAATATTGCAATCATCGGTGCCATATTGATCCTGGCCGGTGCCTTCATGTGGCTGAGACCCTCCCGCCGGGACCAGCATCTGAACACCCTGCGCACCGCCGCTCTGACGGCCGGCTTCAAACTCGACAGCATTCGCATACCGGATACCAGCATAGAGGGACGGTTGGCCGACAAGTCGTCGCTGACGACACTGTACCGCCTGCTGCACCGGTTTGAGAAAGACAAGGCACCCCTTTTTACCGTGCAGCGCACCACCGGTGTATCCAGCGCCTTCCTGCCCGATGGCTGGAAATGGGCCGATGAGCACCGGCCTTCGGAAGCCGTTACACAGGTTTTACACGGCTTTCTGGTCAGCCTGCCAGAGGCCTATCTGGTGCTGGATGCCCAGCCAGACGGTGTAGGTCTCGTCTGGGATGAGCGGGGCGACGCCTCGGCATTACCCACGATTCGGGAAACGCTGGAGCGCCTGACCGCACATCTCTCTGCCTGAGCTCAATAATCCGTGTTCTGACCCGTCTCGCAGACGTTGCCGGTTGACATCCTGAAGCCAGTGTCTATCGTATGGACCATAATCAAACAGTCGTTTGAAACTTATGTTTGATTACAGTGATTCAAACGATGTAGACAGCGATACGGGTGGGTGATCAACCCTATTCGAGACAAAAACGGAGAGCTTCCATGATTTATCAGGGTAAAGGCATAACCGTCGAGGCATTGCAGAACGGCGTCGCCGAACTCGTGTTCGATTTGCAGGGTGACTCGGTCAACAAGTTTGACCTGGCAACACTAACGGAACTGGCCGAGGCGACGAAAGCCATTGCCGCCAGTGAGGCCCGTGGCGTTCTGGTCAGCAGCGCCAAAGACAGCTTTATTGTCGGCGCGGATATCACGGAATTTCTGGTCTGGTTCGATAAAGACGAAGAGGGCATTATCGGCGACATGCTGGCCGCCAACGAAATTTTCAGCGCCTTTGAAGATTTGCCGATGCCGACCGTTGTTGCCATTAACGGTATGGCGCTGGGCGGTGGTTTTGAAATGTGCCTGGCCGCAGATTACCGGGTTATGTCGACCAAAGCCAAAGTGGGCTTGCCCGAGGTTAAACTCGGTATTTATCCTGGCTTTGGTGGGACAGTTCGACTGTCTAGAATCATTGGTGCGGACAACGCTATTGAATGGATTGCCTCCGGTAGCGAAAAACGCCCCGATGCAGCCCTGAGCGATGGCGCTGTCGATGTTGTCAGTGAGCCGGAGGCGTTGCATGACACCGCTCTGGCATTGCTTGAGCGCTTGATGTCTGGTGAGGTGGATTACAAAAATCGCCGCGCCGCCAAGCAAAGCAAACTGCAGTTGAACAACATCGAAAGCATGATGGTGTTTGAAACAGCCAAGGGCTTTGTCGCGGGTAAGGCGGGTCGGCATTATCCGGCGCCGGTCGAAGCCGTCAAAACCATTCAGAAACACGCGAATTTTGACCGCGACAAGGCCATTGCCATCGAGGCAAAAGGCTTCGCTAAAATGGCCAAGACGCCAGCGGCCAAAAACCTGATCGGCCTGTTCCTGAATGATCAGAAAATCAAAAAAATCGCCAAGGATCACGTCAAGCAAGCCAAAGACGTTAACAAGGCGGGCGTGTTGGGTGCAGGCATTATGGGCGGCGGCATTGCCTACCAGAGCGCCAGTAAAGGCACCCCGATTCTGATGAAAGACATTGCCGAGTCTGGTCTGCAAATGGGCCTGGATGAAGCAGCCAAACTGCTGAGCAAACAGGTCGAGCGTAAAAAGCTGGACGTACGCGGCATGGCGGACACGCTGAACCGCATTCGCCCGACCCTGTCTTACGGGGATTTTGGCGACGTTGATGTCGTTGTCGAAGCGGTCGTTGAAAACGTTAAAGTCAAAAAGTCGGTACTGGCGGAAGCCGAAGGCCAGTTGCGTGAAGATGCTGTTCTGGCGTCGAACACCTCGACCATCTCCATTACTGAACTGGCAACGGCGCTGAAAAAGCCGGAACAGTTCTGCGGCATGCACTTCTTTAACCCAGTGCATCGCATGCCTCTGGTTGAAGTGATTCGTGGTGAAAAAACCAGTGATGAAACCATTGCTACCGTTGTCTCCTTCGCGCAGAAAATGGGCAAGACACCCATCGTCGTGAACGACTGCCCGGGCTTTCTGGTGAACCGTATTCTGTTCCCGTATTTCGGTGGCTTCGCCATGATGCTGCGTGATGGCGCTGACTTCGAGAAAGTCGACAAGATAATGGAAGGCTTTGGCTGGCCAATGGGCCCGGCCTATCTGCTGGACGTTGTCGGCATCGATACCGGTGTACACGCCCAGTCGGTAATGGCCGATGGATTCCCCGAGCGCATGAAGCAGGACTTCAAATCGGCCATGAGTGTCATGTACGACGAAGAGCGTTTTGGTCAGAAAAACGGCGCCGGTTTTTACCGCTATGAAACCGATAAAAAGGGCAAGCCGAAGAAGGTGTCTGACGAAAAAGCCCATGAGCTGGTAGCCAGTGTGCGTCAGTCCGAGACCGAACTATCCGATGAAGACATCATCAACCGCCTGATGATTCCGATGTGTCTGGAAACCGTGAGATGTCTGGAAGACGGCATTGTCGATACTGCCGCCGAAGCGGACATGGGGCTGATCTATGGTATTGGCTTCCCGCCGTTCCGTGGAGGTGCCCTGCAGTACATTGATGACACTGGCGTGGCCGCCTTTGTTGAACTGTGCGATCGCTACAAGGATCTGGGCAAGCTCTACGAGCCAACCGACAAACTGCGCGAAATGGCTAAAAACGGCCAGACCTTTTACGGCTAAGACGGGAGAACAGCAACCATGACTATTCGAGACAATGATGCAGTAATCGTCGACTTTGCGCGTACCCCTATGGGACGCAGCAAAGGCGGCAGCCACCGTTTTACCCGTGCTGAAAACCTGAGCGCCGACCTGGTAAACGGCTTGCTGGCCCGCAACGAAGCACTGAACCCGGCCGACATCGACGACATTATCTGGGGCTGTGTGAACCAGACCAAAGAGCAGGGCTGGAACGTCGCCCGCATGATGCAATTGCTGACCGATATTCCGCATACGGTACCGGCGCAAACCGTCAGCCGTTTGTGCGGTTCTTCGATGTCGGCGTTGCATATTGCAACGGCCAACATTCAGTCAGACAACGGTGACATCTATGTCATCGGCGGTGTAGAGCATATGGGCCACGTCGATATGATGCACGGTGTCGACCCGAACCCGATGCTGTCGCAGAAAGCGGCAAAGGCGTCAGGCATGATGGGTCTGACCGCCGAATTGCTGTCCAAGATGCATGGCATTGGTCGCGAAGAGCAGGACAAGTTTGGTCTGCGTTCGCACATGAAAGCACACGAAGCCACTCAGGCCGGTAACTTCGACAATGAAATCATTGCCCGAACCGCGCACGATGCCAACGGCAACCCTTACCTGATGAAGCACGACGAGACCATTCGCCCCGAGACTACGTTGGAAGGATTGGCGTCATTGCGGCCGGCTTTTGATCCCAAAGCAGGAACAGTTACCGCTGGTACTTCAAGCCAGATCACCGACGGTGCGTCGGCGATGGTGGTGATGTCGTATCGCAAAGCCAAGGCACTGGGTCTGAAGCCCCGTGCTGTGGTGCGCGGTATGAGCCTGGCCGGTGTGGACCCGTCGATTATGGGTTATGGTCCGGTTCCGGCGACCAAGAAAGTGTTGAAAAAGCTGGGTATGACCATTGAAGACATCGACTACGTCGAGCTCAATGAAGCCTTCGCCGCTCAGGCATTGCCGGTGCTGAAAGACCTGAAACTGCTTGAGAAAATGGACGAGAAGGTGAACCTGCATGGCGGCGCCATCGCCCTGGGTCACCCCTTCGGCTGTTCCGGTGCGCGCATTACCGGCACCTTGCTCAATGTCATGAAGCAAAACGACGGTCAGTTTGGCCTGTCGACCATGTGCATTGGTCTGGGGCAGGGTATCAGTACCGTTATTGAGCGTGTCTAACTGAGTTCTCGCCTGAGCAAACTTCTAAAGTTTGAGTGATAAAAAGCCGGCCTGGTCTCATTCAGGCCGGCTTTTTTTTATTGGGTGATCGTTCTCCGAATTAGGATCCTGGTGCTTCGTCTGGCATGCCGAGAACGTCTACAACGCCGGACGCCACCAGTTCACTGACCGTCGGGTACCACATTTGCTGGTGAGAGGTTTCCATGATGCGCGCCAGAAAAGCTTCATCCACGTCTGCACGGCGAAACAGGTCCAAATCTCTTTGCTGTTCATCCTCCGGGTCCTGCTTCATTAGAAACTCCATGACTGGAGACTTTTGGGCATATCGATGAAAGCCCAGGCGAGCCTCAGGCTCCAGATACCGTGTATGACCAGCGATGAACACCAGGGTGCAGGCCGATACGCAATCACCGGATGCCGAGGTGGTGAGGCCGAATTCCTCAACCAGTCTGACCAGGCCGCGCGCCTCAGCGACCAGGCCGCCACGACTTTGCAGTCGTAAATGCACGACACCTTCCTCTTGTTCAAGCAGGGTACTGAGTGCTTGAGTGATGCCAAAATCAATGTAACCTTCCAGTTGGATGAGGTCTCCGCTGTGTGACAGTGTTAAACGGTAGCTTGGTAGCAGATCATCCTTGGGTGCATTGCCGTTTAGCACATTGGCCGATACCGCGAATAGCAGAGCAAAACACGCCAGCCCCACGAGCGTGGTGGCTGCGGGAATAACCAGCCAGTGGAGTCTATTGTCTTTCCAGGGACGATCATTCATAGAACTCCAGAGGTGGTGACGGTGCCTGTTTTATACCGGTCGCGATCCTGGCCGGTCTGATAACAGGCGCAATGGGTGATGTGAGGGCCGGGCCATAAGGAATACCAGCGCCCCTGAAATATAGAAAGGATATCGCCAGCGCACAAGGCAGATACTACTGTGCCTCAGTGCTGGCCGATCAATCACCACTGGTGCAATCGGAGAGGCAGATGAAACACCCAAGCGCAGGAATTTACCAGCATTACAAGGGAAACCGGTACCGGGTTATCGGCGTCAGCCGACACAGCGAAACCGGGGAGTCGCTGGTTGTTTACCAGTGCCTGTATGGCGATTACAGCCTCTGGGTTCGCCCGCTGGACATGTTTATGGAAACCGTGCGGATCGAGGGGGACGACATACCTCGCTTTGAGCGGGTTCAGTCTCTGGAAGACGCCGACTGGCTGTCACTGGCCGCTGAAGTATCCTCGCCCATTGCTGAGTCGTAGAGCCCGGTGATTAACTGGGAAATCTTTTTAATCTGTTGCGGCTTGTCACTGATCTGAACGTCGCTGTGTATCAGCAGGTCCTTCGCATGCTTGTAGTAGGATGAAGCCGCCGACAGGTCTTGCTGGTCACGTGCTTCGATGCCCTGGCGTTTGTAGGCTTCCACTTCCAGAATCAGGCTGTTTCGGGTCAGGCGGGACAGGTGCTCGTGGCTGTCGACCTCGGAAATTAACCCCCGGGCGTTCAGGTTTCTGATCCACTTCATGGCCCGGCCAAAGTGGCGTTTCATCAGATTGATTTGACGGTCGCTGGACGGGATTTCCGGGTGATGGGCTTTGTCACCCAGGGCGTTGATATCCTCTGCCAAGGATTGATAGTAGGCAACATCGCGTTGGGAGTCCTGATTCGAGGGGTCCATTTCCAGTAAGTTTTCCGCCTCTTCGACCAGGTTTTGTTGAATCAGGTGCAGCAGGTCAGGATCGCGGTCATAGACCATCAGGGTAGAGAACAACTCTTCGTACTGTGTTTGCTGGGAGCGAAGCTGACGCAGCCGCGTTCTGATCGCCTGGGCTTCCTGCTCCTTCAGGGTGGCGATCCGGCTCAAATAGAGGCCGCCCACGATCAGACCGACCATTAACAGCATAAATAATATGGCGAAAATTGACACTCTGATACGCTCCTGAATGAGGCCCTGTGGTCGGACAACCACAGGGTGTAAACCCTTCCGGCCTGTACGCTGTGCCCGGCTTCGTGCATAGTACGGCGCTGAATGGGCGGTGGTGTTCACCTGGTGGACCCCACATGCACCGGTTCCTCGCTGCGCAGCTGCGACTTGACCTTAAGGGGTCAAACAGTTTATACGTCTGCGCCGCTTGCGTTCCCCGGGGTTCGTAAGCTAAGTATATAAAAGGAAGCAACAGGCGGAATTATAGCGCATGGGTAAATCTCTGGTCATTGTCGAATCACCAGCAAAAGCCAAAACGATCAATAAATATCTGGGAAATGACTTTATCGTCAAGTCCTCGGTAGGGCACATTCGTGATCTGCCCACCAGTGGCCAGGCCAAGCCGGTGGACGCCAAGGCGCGTGCGCGCCAGGCGGCTGAGACGCGCAAATTGTCGCCTGAAAAGAAAGCGATTCACAAGAAACAAAAGGCCAAAGAGCAGCTTGTCGCCCGAATGGGGATCGACCCGGACAACGGCTGGGAAGCCCAGTATCAGGTACTGCCGGGCAAGGAAAAAGTGGTCGATGAGCTGCGTCGACTGGCCAAAACCGCCGACACCGTCTATCTCGCAACGGATTTGGACCGCGAGGGGGAGGCCATTGCCTGGCATTTGCAGGAGAGTATCGGCCTTGCTCCTGAAAAGTATCGTCGGGTGGTGTTTAACGAAATCACCAAAAAAGCCATCAATGAAGCCTTTGAGCATCCGGGCGAGCTGGACCTTAACCGGGTCAATGCGCAGCAGGCACGGCGTTTTCTCGACCGGGTGGTGGGCTTTATGGTGTCGCCCCTGCTCTGGGCCAAGGTGGCCCGGGGCCTGAGTGCCGGCCGGGTTCAGTCGGTCGCGGTGCGGCTTATTGTCGAGCGGGAACGTGAAATCCGCGCCTTCAATCCGGAAGAGTTCTGGGATTTACACGTTCAGACGCGAGCGGCCAATGATGCCGATGTCCGCTTCGAAGTGGCCCGCTACCTGGGTGAAAAATACCGTCCGGTCAACAAAAGCCAGAGTGATGAGCATGTTGAGCGGCTGCGTGATGCCCCATTGCGCATTACCGACCGTGAAGACAAGCCGACGTCATCGAAGGCGGCACCGCCGTTTATCACCTCGACCTTACAGCAGGCGGCCAGCACGCGTCTGGGCTATACCGTCAAGAAGACCATGACCATGGCTCAGCGCCTCTATGAAGCCGGTCACATCACTTATATGCGTACCGACTCCACCAACCTCAGCCAGGAAGCGGTGGCCTCGGCGCGTGATTACATCGCTGATCAGTACGGTGACCAGTATCTGCCCGAAAAGCCGGTAAGCTACGGCAGCCGGGAAGGGGCTCAGGAAGCGCACGAAGCGATACGGCCGTCTTACGTGGCCCGCAAGAGTGCAGACCTCTCTGATATGGAGCGCGATGCTCAGCGGCTCTATGAATTGATCTGGCAGCGTTTTGTCGCCTGTCAGATGGTACCGGCCAAGTACAAGAGCACGGTACTCACAGTTGCCACGGGGGATTATGAGCTGAAGGCCAAGGGCCGGGTTCTGGTGTTCGACGGTTACACCCGGGTCATGACCCAGGTGGCAAAAGGCGACGACGCCATTGAACTGCCGGATCTGAAAGTGAACGACGAACTGGCACTGATCGCGCTTGAACCGCGCCAGCACTTCACCAAGCCGCCGGCTCGCTTCACGGAAGCTTCGCTGGTCAAGGAACTGGAAAAGCAGGGGATTGGTCGGCCGTCCACCTATGCCTCCATTATTTCCACTATTCAGGAGCGCGGCTATGTGCGTCTGGTCAGTCGGCGGTTCTTTGCCGAGAAGATCGGCGACATCGTCACCGACCGGCTGACCGAATCCTTCAAGGATCTGATGCAGTACCAGTTTACCGCGCGTCTG
>DASSWT010000285.1:0-3602 GCA_035704555.1 Saccharospirillum sp.
CAACGTAATTGAACCGCACGAGTACGCCACTAATTTCCCGGCGTTTATGGACAACCCGGCACTGCGCCGCCGAAACATCTTCGCTTACATCGACGCACGCGATCTGGGCCACATGGTCGACTGCTGCCTGAAAACCGATGGTCTGGGTTACGAAGTATTCAACGTCGCCAACGATGACCTCTCGGTCGGCATTACCAGTCAGGAAGTGATTGAACGCTTTTATCAGGGTGTACCGCAAAAGCGCGACATGGAGCCAACGGAAACCTTTTATGCCAACAAAAAAGCCAAGCGCCTGGTTGGGTTTTCACCCCGGCATTCATGGCGTGACGTGCTGAAAGGCTAACCTACACACTGTTGCAATGGGTCAGCAAAGCACCGATTAAGAAAATAAATCGCTGCTTTGCGCGAATCGTCCCCACCTAATGGGTAAACCCATACTAAAAGGACGATTCAGATGAGCAAGATTCTCTTTGTACTGACCAACTACAAATACCTGTTGAACGGCGAACCAACCGGCCTGTGGCTGGAAGAGTTCGCCGTGCCTTACCTGGCACTGACCGACGCTGGCCACGAGGTTGAAGTGACTTCAGTCGCCGGTGGGGACGTGCCCATTGACCCCAACAGCACCCCCACTGAAGAGCAGGCCAACGAATGGAAGCCTGCCATGGCCAAATTGAATGCCACGCCAGCGTTCAGCAGCATCAACGCCAAAGAGTACGACGCCATTTACCTGCCCGGTGGTCACGGCACCATGTTTGATATGCCGTATAACCTGGCATTGCATGAAACCTTGTTCGACTTCGACCGCACTGGCCGACTGATCGCCAGCGTATGCCATGCACCCGCCGTTTTCGCCGGCATGTACGACGAGCATGGCACGCCGTTCATTAAGGGTCGCAAGATCGCCGCCTTTACCGATGCTGAAGAAAAAGCAGCGGGCGGCACCGAGAAAGTGCCCTTCCTGCTTGAATCGCGCCTGAAAGCCCTGGGGGCCGAGCACGAAGCAGGCCCGGACTGGGAGCCCCACGCCGTGCAGGATGGCCGGCTCATTACCGGGCAAAACCCGCAGTCTTCCGCTGAAGTCGCGCATCTGATGCTGACTGCGTTGAAGTAACACCACTCTGAAGCCAGGGAGGGCATATTGACGAACCGGATGGTTATTGGCCCTGCAAGGTCAATACTAGCTGGCGGCCAGAGGCCCGGGTCCGGTGCTCGCCAAGGTAGACGCCCTGCCAGGTGCCAAGGTTCAGGCGTCCCTCTGTCACCGGCAACGTTAGATTGCTTCCCAGCAGGCTGGTTTTGAAGTGCGCCGGCAAGTCATCGGGCCCCTCATAAGTGTGTTCATAGGGGGCGTTTCGGTCAGTATCCGGCGCCAGAGTCTGAAAGTAGCGTTCGAAATCCCGGCGTACGGCGGGGTCGGCATTTTCATTCAGCGTTAAGCTGGCCGAGGTGTGTTTGATCAGTATATGCAGCAAGCCTACCGCGACCGAAGGAGCATGGCGTAACGCCTCGTCAATTTCGTCCGTGATCAGATGAAATCCACGTGGTTTGGCGGTAAGTTGAAGTTCGTGCTGCCAAAAAATCATAACCTGAACGGTACTCCTGTTTAGCGTTTAGTGATAACCAGCCATACTGTAGCATCACCTTTAAACAGTGATGTCACCGCTGATCACATCAACCACCTCGCCACCAACCCAAACATCACCGTCTGCCTCACGCAGTTGCACTCGTCCCGCACGATTCAACCGAGTGCCCTGGGCCGCGATATAAGGCGACGGTACCAAACCGGCCGGTATCAGCCATTGCGCCAGACTCGCATTCAGGCTGCCCGTGACCGGGTCTTCATAGCCGCCGTCGCCAATCAGGGAGCGAACCTCAACCGTCGCATCGGCACCCGCCTCATGCAGGCCAATCACACCCAGGTTCAATGGCGCCAGTGCGGCCCAGTCGGGTTCGAGCGCCAACACATCGCGAGCCGAGTTCAGCATAATTGCACACCAGCCAGGGCCGTTATCTACCCATTGGTGGTGCGCAATGTCCGCTGGCGTGAGCTTAAGCGCTGTCATGATCTGGTTTAAGACTTCATCTTCAAGCGGCCCTGTGCGCATCAGCGCAGGCGCTGCAAACTCGAGCTGTGATCCATCTTTACGAATAGTTACCAGCCCCACTTCACACTGTTGCATAACGCGGTCTTCATTCTGGGGCGTGCCTCCCGCCGCAAGCCATGCATGACAAGCGCCTAACGTCGGATGCCCCGCAAAGGGTAACTCAACCTGGGGTGAAAATATGCGCACGCCATAGTCTGCTTCCGGGTTTGAGGGTTTCAATAAAAACACGGTTTCAGACAAATTCGTCCACCGCGCAATGCTTGCCATCTGCTCCGTGGTGAGCGCATCAGCGTCGTGTACGACAGCGAGCGGATTGCCAAGCAGAGGATCGGCTGAAAAGACGTTAACCTGCGAGAACTTGAAACAGGGCATTCACTTTTTTCCTTTGTGATTTCATTTAAAACTGGAACTCCCTGCACTTTACAGCACTCGCGTATTCTTCCAAGCGACCACCTACTGAATGGTTTTCACATTCCGGTAGGCCTGCTGGATCAGCGCCAGCACTGCATCGGAATTGACCGGCACGCCGGGTTTCAATTTAATGTGGCGCATGAACTTACCATTGCCCTCCAGTAGCCCGGCGGGGTCCTGCAATTCGGCACCCCGGAAAAACCCCAGGTTTACGTGATGGGTGAAAACATTCACATACGCCAGGGCGACATCACCTACACAGGCCGTCGGGCAGCCATCGTGCATCAGTTCGTAGACGTCCAGACCACAGGCACGCACACGATCAAAGTATTTTTGTGCCAGTGTTCCCAGCTCATCCGGGTGGTCGCGCATCCATTCATCTACCGCCGGGTCTTGCTGTACGGCGCCGTTTAACCGAAATATCCGATCCACCTCCGTCCCCCCTCTGGTTGCTGTGAATGGGTGGGTATCATTCGGCATCCGGATGGTCTGGCCCGGGACCCGGGTATTGCGGAAGGTTGTCGTTTATCTGCAACCAGTCGACTTTACTGGCCACCCAGATGTGATACTGCGGCTGAATCGACGTGCGGTCATCCAGAGAGGCCAGGGTGACATCCAGCGTCTCCGGCTCCAGAGCGTGCCGAAACACCAATTGAGTGCCGCACTCGGTACAATGCTCCCGCTGCCCTTGCTCGCTGGAGGCATAAACCCCTGGTGCGCCGCGGGTATATTCAAAGGTTGCCCGCGGGAACGTGGCCCAGGCCACAACAGGCGCACCGGCTGAGCGCTGGCACAGCCGACAATGACAATAGCCAGCATCAACAGCATCGGCCGAAATACGGTAACGAACAGCCTGGCACAGGCAACCACCGGTAAGTATCATCACATTGGCCCTCCATCAACGACACCCAAGTTTAGCCCAGATTAGAGGGAGTGCGGCTCAATACTCGTTAAACCCTTTACCGTCGAAGATCTTGTCGCGACACCGTTCAACCCGTGCTTCGCGGGTTTTCGCCTGCTTGGCACCGTCGATGTGGATTATGTAGCTGCGCTGGCGACCGGGCGTGAGCGCAAAAAAAGCCT
>DASSWT010000291.1:0-2976 GCA_035704555.1 Saccharospirillum sp.
CCGAATCAAGGAGCCAGTGCGACTGGGCTTCGGGCTGGATGCCAACGGCAAGCTGGACGATCTTTCCCAGCGTCGCGCACTCGAATGTCTAGGCCGCTTCGGCCAGCGCATCAGTCACCTGCCCGCCCATGCGGTGCGCGCCGTGGGTACCCGCACTCTGCGCAAAGCGGCCAACGCTGGTCCTTTTCTGGCCAAAGCCGAAACCGCACTCGGGCACCATATCGATGTGGTGTCCGGGGCTGAGGAAGCACGACTAATTTACCAGGGCGTCGCCCAGGGGCTCGACGACGAATTGGACCGCCGGCTGGTCGTCGACATCGGCGGGGGCAGTACCGAGGTGATCGTCGGTGAGCAGTTCCAGCCGCTGTTGCTCGACAGCCTGGGCATGGGGTGTGTGGCCATCATGCGTGACTTCTTTGATGACGGGCAGCTCAACAAGAAATCCGTTAAAAAGGCCATCACCTTCTGCCTGCAGAAGATCGAGCCGGTGCACGATGGTTTTCAGAGCATTGGCTGGCAACGGGCGATTGGTTGTTCGGGCAGCATCAAATCCATCTCCAAAGTCGCCGAAGCCATGACCGGCAGCCCGGTCATCACTCGCAGCCTGCTCAATGATCTCTGTGATCAGGCCGGCCAAAGCAAAAACGTCGATGACTTCAACCCCAATGGCCTGACATCCGATCGCAAGCCGGTCTTTCTGGGCGGGCTGATTGTATTGCGGGCCGTGTTCGAAGGCCTGGGGCTGGAGACCATGGAAGCCTCGCCCTGGGCACTGCGCGAAGGCCTGCTCTATGACCTGATTGGCCGCTACGACCATGAAGACGTGCGCAGCCGGGGCGTGCAACATCTGGCTCAGCGCTTTCACACCGACACCGAACAGGCCAAACGGGTGGCTGATACCGCACTGCGTTTTTTCAACGACAACCTGGCCGCACTGGGCCTGACCCAGGCAGAACCCTGGTCGAATTATTTACGCTGGGCAGCCCAGGTTGCGGAAGTCGGGCTCGATATCTCGCACAACCAGTTTCATAAACACAGCGGCTACATCGTCGCCAACTGCGACCTTGCCGGCTTCAGCCACGAAGAGCAACAACGGCTCACTTTCCTGGTGCGTCACCACCGCAAAAAACCCGACCTCAAAAAACTGACCGAGCTGGGTGAAGACGACCAAATCCTGATACCGATCCTGCTGGTCATTTTCCGGATAGCGACCGTGCTGCACCGCGCCCGAACCGGCAGTACGTCTGACGGCGTTACACTGCGCATCGACGGTGAACAGATCCTGCTATCCGCCCGCAGCGACTGGTGGGACAACCACGGTCTTACCCAGGCGGACCTTGAGCAGGAAGCTCAGTATTTGAGTAAGTTGGGGTTTGGGTTGTTGTTGCAGCAGTCGTTGACGGAATAGGGAATTAGCTGCGAGCTACGAGTTGTGAGTAGAAAAATGCAGGTTGCCGTCACGGATTGGTACCACCGAAGCATCTGTAACCTCAGGACTTCTTAACGAACTGCGTCAGAATGACGATTTGCTGGCCGTTGACCCGGCCTTCGATGTGCTCGGCGTTGTCTGCTACCAGTGAGATACCTCGAACGGCCGTGCCGCGTTTGGCGGTGAAGTTTGCGCCTTTTACGGTTAGGTCCTTGATCAGGGTTACCGTATCGCCCGCATTGAGCACCATGCCATTGCTGTCCCGGTGGATGACTTTGTCGTCATCACTGAGGTGATCTCCGGTGGCTTGTGCCCAGGCGAGGGTTTCATCGTCCAGGTACAGCATATCGAGCAAATTTTTCGGCCAACCCTCGGCGATCAGTCGGTGCAGCAGGCGCCATGCCATTACTTGCACCGGTGCTTCCTGGCTCCACATGCTGTCGTTCAGGCAGCGCCAGTGATTGGCGTCCATCTGCTCCGGGTGTTCAATCTGGTTCCGGCAGGTGGCGCATACCAACAGGGTGGTATCCAGGCTTTCCAGTGTGTTGGGTGGCACGGCGTAAACCGAGAGCGAATCGCTGGCTTTGCACAGCTCGCACTGGCCGCTGGCGCGTGTTTCAAGTTGAGATAAGGTCGACATCGACGTAGAGGCCTGAAAAAATGATGGCGCAGTTTAGCGCATCGTTGGCGCAATGCAGAAACCCTGATTAAATGAGCTTTACGATTCAGCAGTGAATGCCCCATGCCAAACGACATCCTGATCCGACCCGCCCAACTCGAAGACAGCTCCGCCATCGCGCAGCTGTATAACCCCTATATTCGAGACACCATCATCACCTTTGAAGAAGCCGAGATAACGCCACAGGACATTCAGCAACGAATGCAGGCGATAAACGAGGCCGGTTTGTTCTGGCGGGTGGCCGAACACCAGGGTGAGCTGGCCGGTTATGCCTATGCAACCGCCTGGCGGCCGCGCCATGCTTACCGGTTTTCGGTGGAAGTGACCGCTTACGTCAGTCCGACGTATCAGGGTAAGGGCGTTGGGTCCCAGCTATATAGTGACCTGTTAGCTGCACTCAGTGAACAAGGCATCCACAGCGCCATGGGCGGTATTGCTTTGCCCAACGAGGCCAGCATTGCCCTGCATGAGAAATTTGGTTTTAAGAAAGTGGCGCATTTTGAAGCGGTCGGTTTCAAATTCGACCGCTGGATTGATGTGGGCTACTGGCAACTCGTTCTGTAATTGAAAAAGGTCTGGCTAGTTGCCGTAGAGCGGCGCCAGCATCAAGCCAACGCTGGCAAGGTAACCGGCAGCCCAAACCACACTGCGTACCGTGGCAATGTTGGCCACATAGAGGCCGATGTAGGCGATGCGCGAGACAATAAACAGCACCGCGAGCACCCCGGCGACCGATGACCCGGCGGCAAAAACCTCCGACACAATCACCCCGGCCGCAAACATCGGAAACGCCTCAATGGTGTTCTGGTGCGCCGCTAACCCCCGGGCACCAGCTCCCGTCAGCGAAGCTTGCTGTGCCCGTGGATGC
>DASSWT010000324.1:0-12367 GCA_035704555.1 Saccharospirillum sp.
GTCGACCGGCAGCTGGAACACCGTGCCTTGCGATTCAATCTGAACCGCGAGGTCGTTCTCATGCCGGGTAACTTCACAGCGCAGGAAGTTCATTGAGGGCGAGCCCATAAAACCGGCAACAAACATGTTGGCCGGGTCATCGTACACTTCCTGCGGCGTTCCGAACTGCTGAACGATTCCGCCTTTCATAACCGCAATGCGGTCGGCCAGGGTCATCGCCTCGATCTGATCGTGGGTTACATAGACAATGGTCGTACCCAGACGCTGATGCAGTTTTTTCATTTCGGTGCGCATTTCCACACGCAACTTGGCATCCAGGTTCGACAACGGCTCGTCAAACAGATAGATCTTCGGTCGACGTGCCAGTGCCCGGCCCATCGCCACCCGCTGACGCTGACCACCCGACAACTGCGAAGGCTTACGGTCCAGCAGCGGTTCGATCTGCAGTAATTTGGCAACACGGTCTACTTCTGCTGCGATTTCAGCCTTGGGCATTTTGCGAATTTCCAGACCGAAAGCAATGTTCTTGCGCACATTCATGTTCGGGTAGAGCGCGTAGCTCTGAAACACCATAGCGATGTCCCGGTCTTTCGGCGCCTCGTAAGTCACGTTGGTGTCGCCGAGAATGATGTCGCCGGTGGTGACATCTTCCAGCCCAGCGATGCAATTCAACAGCGTGGATTTACCGCAGCCTGAAGGCCCGACAAGAATAATGAATTCACCGTCGGTAACATCCAGGCTGATGCCCTTGAGAATGTGCTCTTCACCAAAACTTTTGTATACGTTGTCGATTTTCAGCTCAGCCATGTTCAGAACTCCCGTTAACCTTTTACAGAACCGGCCGTCAGACCGCGTACAAAATATTTACCGGCAACCACATAGACCACAATGGTCGGCAGTGCCGCAATGATGGCACCAGCCATATCCACGTTGTATTGTTTCTGGCCGGTTGAACTGTTCACCATGTTATTCAAACCTACCGTCACTGGCTGCGAGCTCGGATCGGAAAACACCACCCCAAACAGGAAGTCGTTCCAGATCTGGGTAAACTGCCAAATAACCGTGACCACCAGAATGGGAGCCGAGAGCGGCAGAATAATCCGGAAAAAAATGGTCCAGAAACCGGCACCATCCAGTTTCGCTGCCTTAACCAGTTCGTGTGGCAGGTTAACGTAATAATTGCGGAAAAACAGAGTCGTAAAGCTCACCCCATACACCACGTGGGTCAGGATCAGGCCCGGCAAACTGCCGGCCCAACCCAGCCAGCCCAGCAACTGTGACTGCGGCAACAGAATTGCCTGGAATGGCAGGAAACAGCCGATCAGCAATGCGCCGAAAAACAGTTCACTGCCACGGAACTTCCAAAAGCTCAGCACGTAGCCATTCAGTGCACCCAGGGTGGTCGAAATCGCCACCGACGGGATCACCATCAGGATCGAATTGATAAAGTAAGGCCGCAGGCCGCGCTCTTCACGGGCGCCAATTTGCACTTCATTCCAGGCCATGGACCAGGCATCGAACGTAAATGAATTGGGCCACTCAATTAACTGCCCCAAACGTATTTCATCCATGGAACGAAATGAGGTCATGATCATCAGGATCAGCGGCAGCAAATAATAGGCCGCCACAATAATCAGCACCGCATAAAGGACAGCCCGACCATTGATCTTGGCATAACTCGGATTCTTTGACTTAGCCATTTTTCGGAGTCCTCAGTTCGGAATACAAATAGGGAACCAGTATCGCCAGTACCGTCATCAGCATGATTACTGCCGAAGCCGCACCAATACCAAGCTGACCGCGCTGGAAGGAGAACTGATACATGAAAATCGCTGGTACATCGGTTGCATTGCCCGGGCCACCACCGGTCAGGGCGATAACCAGGTCAAAGCTCTTGATGGCGATGTGTGCCAGCATGATGAACGCTGAGAAAAAAACCGGACGCATCGAAGGAATGATGATACGGGTATAGACTGCGAACAGGTTGGCGCCGTCGAGCTGAGCTGCCTTGATGATCGATGTATCGATACCGCGCAGGCCGGCCAGGAAGATCGCCATCACAAAGCCACTGGCTTGCCAAACACCGGCAATCACCACGGTGTAAATCGCCATGTCAGGGTCGATAATCCAGTCGAAGACGAAACTTTCCCACCCCATACTGATCACGAAGCGTTCAATACCCACCGTAGGGTTCAGCAGCCACTTCCAGACCGTACCGGTCACAATGAACGACAGCGCCATCGGGTACAGGTAAATGGTTCGAATAGCTCCTTCAGCCCGAATGTTCTGATCAAGCAGAATGGCCATCACCAGACCGACCACCATGCAGATACCAATGAACAACACACCGAAGATCACCAGGTTCCACATTGCGTTTAACCAGCGCGGGTTCAAAAACAACCGCACATACTGATCAAACCCCACCAGCTCGTAACTGGGCAAGAAACTGGAATTGGTAAAGGAGATAACAGTGGTCCATATGACGAAGCCATAAAAGAACACCAGGGCGATGACCAGAGTTGGCGAAACGACGAGTTTCGGCAACCAGTAATCAATGCCCTTCTTGCGTGATACCGACATAGGTTTTCCGTCCGTTCAGTAAGGAGACTCTTAATAACTCAGCGATTGACTGGGCTATTAAGAGTTTCCCTCGATTCTTGTCTATCTGAGTTCGACTGACCTGTATGTTTACAAGACAGACACCACCAACACTCCGGGGCCTCTTTTGGCATTGTTGTTCCCGGAAAGAGTTAGGGTCAGGCAGATTAACTGTATCTGTGTTTTCGATTTTTGCCAGAATCGGCCTGCACCCGGAAGGTGCAGGCCGGGCATCAGAGCGGCTGAAATACCCGCTCTGACGGAGGCGTGCCCTTACTGGGCAGCGCGGACAGCGCGAGCCAAACGAGTAGCTCCGTCTTCAGCACTCATGTCAGAGTTAAAGAACTCGGTCACGGTATCGAAGATGGCGCCCTGGATGGTCGAAGTAGTGGACATACCATGAGCCATTGATGGCACCAGGCCTTCGCCAGACGCAGCGGTGCTCTTGAAAGTCGCCATAGACTCCAGTGCACAGCTATCGAAGCTGCTCATGTCAAGGTCGGTACGAACCGGAATTGACCCTTTGTTCAGGTTAAAGGTTTCCTGGAAGCTCGGAGACAACACCAGTTCAGCCATTTTCAATTGCGCTTCTGCATTTGCAGCAGTGCGCTGTTTGAACATGGCCAGTGAGTCGATGTTGAATGTGAAGTCACCCTGAGTGCCAGGGAACGGCGCACAGACGTAATCTTCACCCGGGGTCATGTTGGCTGCGGTGAACTCACCTTTGGCCCAGTCACCCATAAATTGCATGGCGGCTTCACCACGAATAACCATAGAGGTGGCAACGTTCCAGTCACGGCCAGGAGCACCACGGTCAATGTAGTCATTAACTTTGCGGAACTCTTCGAAGGCTTCAACCATGGTGTCGGACTCAAGCGCGGCCTGATCCATTTCTACAAAGGCATCATTGAAGAATTCGGGTCCACCGACGGCCAGAACAATGCTTTCGAAGGTGGTGGCATCCTGCCAGGGTTGACCGCCATGAGCGATCGGCGTTACGCCTGCCGCTTGCAACTCTTCGGCTGCGGCCCACAGCTCATCAAGTGTGGTCGGAATTTCAACACCGGCGCTTTCAAACACATCCGGGTTGGCCCACATCCAGTTAACGCGGTGTACGTTGACCGGTACCGCAACATAATCGCCATCGTGCTTCATCACGTCCGCAACAACAGTAGGAAGAACTTCATCCCAGTTGTTCTCATTGGCTACTTCTTCCAGGCTGGCCAGGAAACCGAGATCGCCCCATTCCTGAATTTCCAGACCCTTGATCTGAGCAGCAGCAGGTGGGTTACCGGATACAGCGCGTGAACGCAGAACGGTATAGGCATTTTCACCACCACCACCGGCCACGGCGAAATCAACCCAGGTATGACCTGCGTCTTCAACCATTTCTTTCAGTACTGCGATAGAGCGTGCTTCACCACCGGAAGTCCACCAATGCAATACTTCAACTTGGCCAGCCTGGGCTGAAACGGCCATTGTGCCGCCCATTGCCAACGCGATCAGAGATTTTTTGAACATCATGGTCTCAGTCCTTCTGTTTGTTGTTTTGGTCGTGCTGTCTTCAGTTTTGATGATTCGGTTGCACTCTGCAGGCCTTGGTTCGGTCTCTGTCAGATACCGGGTTCACCCGATAGCAACGATGAATCAATGAACAAAGCTGTGAACTCGCACCGGTGCAGACCTTCATCAGGCTCGACGGGGGTGCGATTGCCACAGCGTTACTCTAGTCAGCCCTGCAGGTGGAGTAACGTCTCTAACAGCAACCTAGCGTAACAAAACCTAACAGCGGTCCGGCCGGGCCGGGTGTTACCGCTGTTACCAGAGGTGACACCATTAACAGCTCACCTGAAGAACGCCCTATTGATGGGAAAATTTTTGAAAAGATTTTGGCAGGAAGGTAACACGGGCTCCTTAATCGGAGCCCGCAATTGTAACAAGGATGTTACATTAAGCCTGAGCTGGTCCGCTCACATCAGGTAGTTGCGGTCCAGATTTCCTCGCACAGTTGCGCGACGGACTGCAAACCTTCGATGTCGGCTTCGGTGAAGGCATCCAGCTGGTCGCTGTCGACATCCAGAACGGCGACTACATCGTCGTCCACCACCACCGGCACAACGACTTCAGAGCGTGACAGACTGCTGCAGGCAATATGGCCGGGAAAAGCATCAACATCCGGTACCCACTGACTGGTCGCTTCGGCCCAGGCTGCACCGCATACACCCTGGCCGTGTTCAATACGGGTACAGGCGATATCCCCCTGAAAGGGCCCCAGCACCAGCTGATCGTCTTTCACCAGGTAAAAGCCGACCCAGAAAAACCCGAAAGTCTGACGCAAGGCAGCGGCCAGATTCGCCAGGTTTGCGGTGCGATCAGGCTCGCCCTGCACCAGGCCCCGCAGTTGCGGCAACAAGTCGGCGTATTGGGTTCGACGGTCGTCCGTCGGGGTCAGTGTCAATGTTTCAGCCAAGTCCTAGTCTCCAAGATGAGCCAGCTCCCGATACTGCGCCAGAGCGCGGTCGGTTTGCTGACGGTGTTCAAAAAAGCGCGCCAGGGCGAGGCCCGACTCACGGTTCGGGTCGGTTCGCCAGGCCTCGACCAGGTAATCCTCAGCCTTGCCCCAGAGCGCCTGGGCTTCGCACAGTTGCCCAAGCGTCAGCATCAGTGTCGGATTCGACCCGTGGCGTTTTTCCAGTTGCTCGGCAAGCGGCAGTGTCCGGTTGGCAGGTAAGCGCTCATCCAGCAGGCATCTGAGCAAAACCGGGGCCGGTGCTTTTTCAAGCGCTTTGGACAGACGCTTGAAGGCCTCATCGGTCTGGCCATGAACCAGCAGGCAGCGGCATTCGGCGGCTACCACCTCGGCTTTCTGGCGTATCGCTTTGGGCAGGGTTTTCAGCGGCGCGAGATCCGCACTGGACGTCTGGCTGGCCTGCCCGATCAGTTGCAATGCCACTTGTTGTTGCCAGCGCTCGCGGTCGGAAGGGTTCAGGTTGGGTGCCTTGTTGATCGCCTGCAAGGCGACCTCGGCCTGGCCCTGATCCATCAGCGCACGCCAGTAGTCGGGTTGCAGTTTACGAATGCGCTGGAGCCCCGGTTGTTGTTGCCACAAGGCCAGCAGGGCCGCTGAATCGCCGGATTGAACCAGGCGCTCGGCGGTCAGCGCATCGGCCACCAAAGCAAGCTCCGGGTCGGTCTGTTTGAATTCGCTGACCCGGGCAGGCCAGTCGCCGCTGTCCTGACCGGGAATCAGTGTTAACACCTGCGGCAAGCGCTCAGAGCCGCCGGCTTTGACGACCCGGTTCAAGGCCGACAGGGTGGTGCTGTGATCACCCTCCAGCCAGGCCATAACCGCCTGCCCGGTCGCGACACGAGCGGTTTTCCGGTCGCGCCGGTCCCGGTATTGCCGGGCCAGCCGAACCGGATTAACGCCACGCAGCAGTTTTACCGCAAGCCAACTGACCAATACCAGTACCAGGAACAAGCCCACTGCGCTCCACAGTGTGATCTCGACCATCCACTGGCCCCAGGCGACCATCACATAACCGGGATGGCGAACCATAAAATGGGCCAGCAGGCCCGCGCCCAGTATCAAAATCAGCCACAACAATACCTTCAACAGAAGCCGGCTCATGCGTCATCCTCCCCGTCGCCGGTGGATTCAGTCGTCTCGGCTTCGACCCGGGTCATGTACTGCTCCAGCGCTTCAACACTGGCGTGTATGTCCGGAAAGTCCGGTGTCAGGGTCAGGCCTTGCAGGGATTCGAGTTCGGACTCTACCGCAGCCAGTTCGAGCTCAGGCGACATGACGGCGACCCGCGCCTGCAATTGCTCCAGGGCTTCGTTATAGAGTGGCTGGTTCCGGGCCAGCAACGCCAACTGCACTTGCTCGGTCAGCAACAGGCTGTGCTGTTGCCACTGGGCAAATTCAGACAATAGCGGTGGCGCCTGGTAGGGGACGTCCAGCCGGCTGACCGTCACCAGACTGCTCAGACTGTCGCGAAAGGATTGCCAGGTGATTTCAGCATCGCTGGCCTGTTCCTGCGGCTCAAGCCGTTCTGCAGGCGACCACTGACGGCTGGCAATGCGCTCGGCAATGGCTTCCAGCCGGAAGTAGGTACCATTCAGGTCAACGCTGTCGACCGACTGCAGGGCGAGTCGGTCAGCCGCAATCTGGCGACGCACCGGCAAAACGGCGGCTTCAGTCAGCCCGGCCAGAACCTGGTCGGCCGCATTGAGCAGACCAATGGCTATGGCGGCATCTCCATCGAGCTGCAGGCGCCGTTCAGCCAGGCGCAGTAAGGTCAGCGCTTCTTCAAGGGGCCACCGGTCGGCCTCCAGATCCTGGCGCCGGCTGAGCCGCTGCGCGGTCTCAATCAACATGGATTCAAGCGCCTGTTGCTCTTGTTGAAGACTCTGCGCCAGGCGTTCACGCTCGCTGTTCGATGACTCCAGACGCGTACTCAGGCTGGACACCTGCTGGCGTAACTCACTCAGCGAACTGACCACGGTGTCGGATTCCTGCTGCATGACCCGGTATTGCTGCCAACCCCAATACACCAGCCAGGATAGCCCGGCAACGATCAGAACCAGAACCAGCATTATCGCCAACAGGCGACCCGAAGGGCCAGAACCACCTCTGCCAGACCCAGACCGACGACGCGGAGGCTTCCCGGAGCGGCCGGTGGGTATGCTCTTCGACGCAGACTGTTGTTTCGGTTCATCCGCCTCGACATCGGCCTTGTGCGATGAGTCGGTCACCCCGTCATTAGTATTGCCGGGACTGGTTTCCGACGTGGCAGCCGTCAATTTGTCTGTAGTTTCGTCGGCAGTTTTGGATTTCTCCGGCTGCGACGTCTGTTCAGCAGCGAGTGCATCCTTGTCCGGTGTCGGGTTCTTGTCAGACTCGGTGTCTTTAGTCATGGGCAATGCGGCCTTTGCTGTCCCGTGGGTGGCGATGGTGTTGCCCCCTGGGGTTCCATTTATGGGTATCAGTGTAAGGTGAACCGGGCCATGTCGTCACGTTCCGCCGTGAAGGCTTTGCGTAATGGCTTCCGGGGAGGCGCCGCCGGCCAGACGATAATGGGCGATGCCCCGTTCTCTGGCCCAGCTCAGCAGACGCGGTGAGGTCAGCAACCAGAGACCCGGCCAGCTTCTCCAGACACTATCCTCGCCGGACCAGAGCGCCTCGCCCAGTAGTTGGGAGCTGACCAGCACCGCATCGACCTCACGGCTCAGCCGGGCCATCTCTTCCAGTACCGCCGGGTCCAGCGCGCGTTCATAGACCTCAAGGGTCTGCACCTCGGCGCCCCGGTCTGTTAATACCTGCGGGTAGAGCTCTCGCCCTCCGGCGCCTTTGACCACCAGCCACTTTTGCCGGGCCACGGTCTGAGTCGACGGCAGAGCCAGTACATCCTCGGCGGTGTGCCCAGAAGCCGGAAATTGCGGTAACAAACCGCCCTGACGCAACGTTTCGGCCGTTGCGGGGCCATTGCACAGCCACTGCACACCGACTGGCGGCTGGGGCCAGTATTGATCCAGCGCCTCCGTCAGTTGGCTGGCCGCCGTTGGGCTGACACAAATAACGCCCTGAAACTCGTCCAGATTTAACCAGATCGACCGGGATTCAGGGGTTTCCGGTTTTACCGTCAGGCGCCATGGGTCGCGCAGTATCAGCTCGGCATAAGGCGACAGCTGTGACCGCCAGCGATCCCAGTCCCGCCGGGCTTTGGCCAGCAGCAAACGCATCAGTCAGACAGCTTGGCCAGAATGGCGCCGGCCCCCTGCTCCAGCAACCGTTCGGCCAGTTCAAGGCCGAGAGCCGAGGCTTGCGCCAGCTGTTCGGTTGAGTTACCCGTCAAAGTCACCTGATCATGGGCTTTCAACAGGCGCTCGCCGTTAACCTCGCCCACCCGGGCTTCCATGCTCAGCGTTTGGCCATTCAGCTCGGCGAAACCGGCGATCGGCACCTGACAGCCACCTTCCAGGCGGCGGTTCATGGCGCGTTCAGCGGTAACACGAATAAGGGTCTCGGGGTGCATGAGCGGCGCCAGCAAGGCCCGGGTGGCTTCGTCGCCCGCCCGTATCTCAATGCCCACCGCACCCTGACCGACTGCGGGTAAACACAGCGCCGTATCGAGCGTATGGCGAATGCGCTCGCCCAGTTTCAGGCGGCGCAACCCGGCCGAGGCGAGAATAATGGCATCGTAATCACCGGCATCCAGCTTGCCCAGCCGGGTGCCGACGTTGCCCCGCAGAAAGCGGATCTGCAAATCCGGACGGGCCGCCAGCAACTGGGCTTGGCGGCGCAACGAGGAGGTGCCGACCACGGCCGCTTCCGGCAAGTCATTCACATGGGCAAACTGATTGGAGACAAAGGCGTCGGTCGGGTCTTCGCGTTCGCAAATCACCGCCAGTTCGAAGCCCTCGGGCATTTCCATGGGTACGTCTTTCATCGAATGCACTGCGATGTCAGCTTCGCCATCGGCGATCGCTATTTCCAGCTCTTTGATGAACAGGCCTTTACCACCCACTTTGGCCAGCGGAACATCGAGCATCTTGTCGCCCTTGGTGGCCATTTCGACCAGCTCGACCCGGAGTTCGGGGTGCAATACCCCCAGGGCGGAACGAACATACTCCGCCTGCCACAGGGCCAGGGGGCTCTTTCGGGTTGCGATACGCAGAATCTGGGACATGAAACTCTTCGCCGTCAAATGAAGTGTAAAGTGTAACAAATAATCGCCGGAAGAAGGGTCTAGGCGTTCACGGCACGAGCCAGAACCACCTACCCTTTGATACGCTATGTTACGTTATGTCGAGGTCCTGTCGAGGTACTCTGACCAGGCCGATAGCGCCAATAACCATAAAAACACAATACACGCTGGAGTACGCAATGAACTTATCCAACCGCACGATGGCGTTGAGCGCCATGCTATTTTTGCTGCCCGGCTTGTCACTGGCCGGCTCCGTTGAAGTACTGCATTACTGGACCAGCGGTGGCGAAGCCCGCTCCGTTCAGGTTCTCAAAGAGGCCATGCAGGAAGACGGCCATACCTGGGTTGATTTTGTTGTAGAGGGCGGTGGTGGTGGCAATGCCATGGCCACGCTTCAGGAGCGAGTCCTGCGCGGCAACCCGCCCACCGCCGCCCAGATCAAGGGCCTCGACATCCAGCGCTGGGCTCGGCTGGGTTTTTTGAGCAACATTAACGACCTGGCGGACGAACAACAGTGGGACCAGCGCCTGCCACCAGTGGTCGCGACAGCAATGCAATATAATGGCGATTACGTGGCGGTGCCGGTGAACGTACATCGCACCAACTGGTTATGGGCCAACAAACAAATTCTCGACAGCGTGGGTGTCGCCGTTCCCACCACCTGGGCCGAGTTTGACCAGGCCGCGGAGCGCATTGCCGACGCAGGCTACCAGGTCATCGCTCAGGGAAATCAGGACTGGCAGCATGCGACACTGTTCGAGTCCGTCGCACTGTCGGTCGGTGGCCCCGAATTTTACCAGGCGGCCCTGGTCGAGCATGATTTCAGCGCGATGAGAGGCGATGCCATGGATGCCGTCTTTGAACGCTATTACCAGTTACTTGACCATATGACACTGTCGGACGATCTGACCGAATGGAACCAGGCCACCAATCTGGTCATCAATGGCGAGGCCGCGTTTCAGTTTATGGGTGACTGGGCCAAGGGTGAGTTCACCGCCCAGGGAAAAGTCGCCAACACTGACTACATTTGTGCGCCGGTACCCGGTACAGAAAACCAGTTTTTGTTCAACATCGACAGCTTCGCCATTTTCGACCTGCGTGATGCCAACCAGGCTGACGTAGAAGCCCAGAATGATCTGGTTCGCAACATCATGGATGACTCTTTTCAGCGCACCTTCAACCAGAACAAGGGCTCGATCCCGCCGCGCACCGATATGAGCATGAGCGCCTTTGACGATTGTGCTCAGGTCTCCATGAACGAGTTCATTGCAGCGGCCGCCAACGACGCCTTGTTGCCCAGCATCGCCCATGGCATGGCGACCACAGGCACGGTTCAGGGCTACTTTTACGAGAAACTTGGTGAGCTGACGGCCAACCCGATCGAGCCCTCCGAATCATCACGTGAGCTGGCCAAGGCCATTCGTTACGGCCAATACGTCATCAAGTAACTGAAGACGCCACCCACGCCATTTGATTTAACGGCGTGGGTGAGGCTGCAAATGCCAGATACGCTGCACGTAATCCTCGATCGAGCGGTCTGAATTGAATTTGCCCATGGTCGCGGTATTGATAATGGCGCTTCGCGCCCAGGCTTTTTTATCCTGGTACCGCGCTTCAACCTGCTGCTGAGCGTCGCAATAACTGCGAAAGTCCGCCAGGACCTTGTAGGGGTCGCCGCCTTTTAACAGGCTGTGCTTGATCGACGCCAGCGCGCCTGGCTCATCCGGGGTGAAATAGCCGTTATCCAACCAATCCAGAACCGCTTTAAGCTCCTCGTCCTGATGGTAATGGTCGAAGGGGTTATAGCCTCGCTCGTTGAGTTGCCT
The DNA here is from genome assembly GCA_035704555.1 of Saccharospirillum sp. Classification (GTDB taxonomy): domain Bacteria; phylum Pseudomonadota; class Gammaproteobacteria; order Pseudomonadales; family Natronospirillaceae; genus Saccharospirillum. The sequence goes on from DASSWT010000324.1 coordinate 11,135, forward strand.
GACCTCATCGACCGACAGACCGAATATAAAGACATTCTCCCGGCCGGCTTCTTCGGCTATTTCAATGTTGGCACCGTCCAGGGTACCGATGGTCAGGGCGCCGTTCAGCGCGAGCTTCATATTGCCGGTGCCTGAAGCTTCCTTGCCGGCGGTTGAAATCTGCTCGGACAGATCCGCCGCCGGGATAATTTTCTCCGCCAGACTGACACGATAATTGGGCAGCATCACCACCTTGAGCTTGCCCTGTACCCGGTCATCATTATTGATACGTTCAGCCACGCAGTTGATGGCATAAATAATGTCTTTGGCCAGTTTATAGGCCGGGGCTGCCTTGGCACCAAACAGAAACACCCTAGGCACTTTTACCGCCCCGGGGTCGTCGAGCAAGCGCCGATACAAGCGTAAAATATGCAGCAGATTCAGGTGTTGCCGTTTGTATTCATGCAGGCGTTTGATCTGCACATCAAACAGGGCTTCAGGGTCAATGTCGATGCCGGTCAGGTGTTTCACCTCGGCCGCGAGGTCAACCTTGTTCTGGTGCTTGATGGCCATGAATTCAGACTGAAAACGCTCGTCGTCAGCCAGCTTGGTCAGTTGCTCAAGCTTGCTCAGATGCAATGGCCAGTCGGCGTCAATGTGCTGATCGATCAGCGCTGACAACCGCGGATTGCAGGATTTCAGCCAGCGCCGGGGGGTTACCCCGTTGGTGACATTGGTGAATTTGTCGGGCCAGAGCTGGTCAAATTCGGGAAACAGGTCGGTTTTGACCAGATCGGAGTGAACCTGAGCGACACCGTTGACCGCGTGGGATCCGATAACCGACAGGTGGGCCATCCGCACTTTGCGCTGGTGCCCCTCTTCAATGATCGACAGTCGAGCCTTGACCGCATCGTCACCGGGCCACCGGGCTTCCACTTCATGACTGAGAAACCGGTGGTTGATCTCGAAAATAATTTCCAGATGACGTGGCAGTACACGCGCAAATAACGGCAGACTCCAGGTTTCCAGCGCTTCCGGCAACAGGGTGTGATTGGTGTAGGAAAAAACGGGATGGGCGATGGCCCAGGCGTCGTCCCAACCCAGGCGTTTTTCATCCATCAAAACCCGCATCAGTTCGGGGATGGCCACCGCCGGGTGCGTATCGTTTAGCTGAATGGCGACCAGCTCTGAAAAGTGGGACCAGTCATCGCCATGGGCACGCTGATAACGGCGGATGATGTCGGCCAGCGAGGC
>DASSWT010000089.1:0-8874 GCA_035704555.1 Saccharospirillum sp.
GGTCGCCGGAAGCTGGTGATGCTGACACCGCCACAGCATTACCTCTATGGCTGGCATCGCAAGGTCGGTTTTCAGCGTGCCTTGCTGGAAGCCGGGCTCGATCTTGATGAACACCGCCAACTGTTAATCGAAGCCAACGCGACCGACTACCGAGCCCAGACCCGCGAGTGGCTAAACAGCGACTGGCAACCCGACGGCTTTATCTGCGGCACTGAAATCGCCGCCATGGGTATACTGGCAGGCCTTCACGACAGCGGCCGGTTGGTCGGAACCGACTGTGATCTGGTCACCCTGGAAACCTCACCCCTGCCCGAGTATTTCCGCACGCCGGTGAGCGGCTTTCATCAGGACTTGCATAAGGTCGGGCGGCAATTGGTGGGTTTGCTGCTGGACCACATCGATCAGCGAAAACCGGTCAGTGAGTTGCAAATCATTGAGAAAGCGGATTTTATTGAGCGCTAACTTTCACCAAATTAAGTTTCAGCAATCGCCCAGGAGACTAGCAACGAATGCCGGGTAGGCCTCTGTGGGGTAGTCCGCAGCAGGGATGCTGCGGTCCAGGCTCCATGGACGGATTTACGCCGACCCCACAGAGGCCTACCCGGCATCCGATGCGGGTTCGGTACGACGTAGTCAAAGTAACCAATGAAAGAAGAGGACCGCTCTGTGAACTTTTACGATCGTGATTTTCTGAATCAGCATTGCCAGTCGATACTGGCGTTTTACGACCCGAGAGTCGACGACCCGAGCGGTGGTTTCTTTCATAATTACTATGATAATGGTGATGTTTTCGACCCTGGCTTTCGGCAACTGGTCAGCAGCACCCGCCTGGTGGTGAACTACGCCCTGGCTGGTCTGCATTTCGACCTTGAGGAATATCGCATTCGTGCCCGGCGTGGTCTGGATTATGTCGAGCAGGTGCACTGGCGCGAAGAAGAAGGCCTCTACGCCTGGACCCTGCGTGACCATGAGCCCGAAGACCTGACTCAGCAAGCCTATGGCTATGCCTTCGTATTGCTGGCCTATTCCGCCTGCCTGAAAGCCGGCGTAATTTCCAATGCCGAGCCTTTGCATCGCACCTATGAGTTGCTCGAACAACGCTTCTGGCAAGCCGAATACGGCCTCTATGCCGACGAACTCAGCGCCGACGGCGTGCTCAGCAATTACCGTGGCCAGAACTCGAACATGCACCTGTGCGAAGCCATGATCGCCGCCTATGAAGCCAGCAATGACCCGCGTTTTCTCGAACGCGCCAAAACCCTCGCCAACAACATCGCCTTCCGCCAGGCCGACCTGACCGATGGTCTGATCTGGGAGCATTACACAACCGATTTCAGCATCGACTGGGACTACAACAAAGACGACCCCAAAAACCTCTATCGCCCCTGGGGTTTCCAGCCTGGCCATCAGACCGAGTGGACCAAGCTGCTGCTGATGCTGCACCGCCACGACCCGCAACAGCGTTACATCGAACGCGCAAAAAGCCTGTTCGACCGCGCCTGGGAAACCAGTTGGGATGCCGAACACGGCGGTCTGGTCTATGGCTTCGACCCGCAAGGCAAATGGTGCGATGACGACAAATACTTCTGGGTACAAGCCGAAAGCTTTGCCGCCGCTGCTTTGCTCTTACAGGCCACCGGAGACGAACACTACCGCGACTGCTACCAGCAACTCTGGCAATACAGCTGGGATCACTTTGTAGACCACGACTACGGTGCCTGGTTCCGGGTGCTGTACCGGGATAATCGCAAAGTCTCGAACGAGAAGAGCGCCGCCGGTGCCAAGTGCGATTACCATACGCTGTGTGCGTGTCTGGAGGTTTTGCGGGTTATTGAAAATTGATCGTCTGAGGCGCGACCTAGAAGTTCAGATCCAGTAGAGTGGAGGTTTCTCAAGTTAATGGAATCGACACTATGCGTCAGCAATGGTTACGTCTGGGTGGCCTGGTCGCCACTGCCTTTATACTCAGCGGTTGTGCCGGTTTTGGGGTAGACGACGCCTATCGTCAGCCCAATTTTGAGCACCAGTCTACCCGACTAACCGGCATTACCTGGACCGGCGTCAACGGCTCCAGCCAGGTTAAACTGACCAACCCCAACGCCTATCGCCTGCCGATCACCGAATTTGCTGCCCAGCTCTGGCTCGATGGCGAACCCTGGATCGACCTGGGCACCCCCACACTGAATGGCCTGGCGGCCCGCTCATCCACCACCCTGGAATTTGACTGGACCGTCACCGCCGCCGGCCTGCTGCAGCGCGCACGTGATGCCTACGCCGCCGGCGAGGCCAACCTTGAACTGAAGCTGCAACCAACGTTGTCAGTGCCTGTTCTGGGTGCACGCCAGCTCGACTGGTCACACGACTTTACTGTGCCGGTGCCGAAATCACCCCAGGTCACGCTCGCAGACTGGCGGGTGGAAGACATCGGTTTCACCAGCCTGACGCTGGCGCTGGATCTGGTGGTCACCAACCCGAACCGTTTCGATCTGGCAACCGGCCCCTTCGATGTTGGCATCGAGGCCGATGGGCGCAGCCTGTCGCGGCTGTCACTGTCGGGTATGGACATCGGTGCCGGTGTCACCCAACGCCAGACCACCGAGGTATCGCTGGGATTTGGCGGCCTGGGTATCTCTTTGCTGGAAGCCCTGCGCAGCGGTGAGTGGCCATCGAGTCTTGGCATGAACTGGTCCGGCAATATGCGCAGCCCGGATCTCGGCCTCGACCTGCCCGCCTTGACCGGATCGGTCAGTCGGTAAATGATAAACAGCAGTCAGGCTGCTACAGTGGGTCTGTTCCGGTGTTGGTTTCCGGTTAACCGCAGGGGCCTACAGTGAGCCGCTGCCGGGGTTGAGTAAGGTAGGGGTTAAGAATGCAGAGTAGTCAGGCAGTGCCCGCAGGGCGTCGAATTATGGGGGCATTGGCCGGGCTGATGCTGTTGGCCGGTACCGCATCGGCCTCAACACTCAGCGATGTACGCAGTAAAAACTACCTCGATTGTGGTGTCTCGACCGGGATTCCCGGTTTCTCGAACCCCGATGCCGAAGGCCGCTGGAGCGGTCTTGATGTAGATATTTGCCGGGCGGTCGCGGCGGCTGTGCTGGGCGATGCGAGCAAAGTTCGGTACACCCCGCTGCCCCCGAGTGACCGGTTCAACGCCCTAAGCTCCGGCGAAGTGGACATGCTGTCGCGCAATACCACCTGGACGCACGCCCGGGACACCACCCTGGGCATGATCTTCGCGGGCATTGTGTTCTACGATGGCCAGGGCTTTATGGTCACCCAGTCTTCCGGGATCACCGGGCTGGCGGAACTGGATGGCGCGGCGATCTGCATTCAGGGCGGCACTACCAGCGAACTGAATGTGGCCGATTATTTTCGTGAAACCGGCATGAACTACCAACCCGTGGTCTTCGCGACCTCAGACCAGACCCTGCGCGGTTTCGAAGCCGGCCGGTGCAACGTCTTAACCTCCGATCTGTCTCAGCTCTATGCCCAGCGCACCCGCCTGAAAAACCCGCAGGCCGTCACCATTCTGTCTGAGGTGATTTCCAAGGAGCCCCTGGGCCCGGCGGTGCGACAGGATGACATGCAGTGGTACAACATCGTCAAATGGACGGTCTATGCCATGGTGAATGCCGAAGAATACGGTGTTAACCAAAACAACGTCGACGCCATGCGAGAATCCCCCAAACCAGTGATCCAGCGCATGCTCGGCGTTAACGCCGACACCGGCCACGCCATGGGTCTTTCAGCCGACTGGGCCTATCAGATAATTCGTCAGGTGGGTAATTACGGCGAGGTGTTTGAACGCAACGTCGGCGTTAATTCACCACTGGGGTTTGAGCGGGGCCTGAATCAGCTCTGGAACAAAGGCGGCTTGCTGTACGCACCGCCGCTGAGGTAGATATTTATACTCACGGCGTCAGTTTCGGATTTTGCACAACACGAGCGGCGGGTGCCGGTGATGCCTCTGCGGGGGAGTCCGCAGCATGGATGCTGCGGTCTAGGCTCCATGGATGGATTTACGCCGACCCCGCAGAGGCATCACCGGTAGCTGACGCGGGCGATTGCCACCTGAGGAGGCCGACCTTTGAAGCTTGAGCCGCTAGAGAAAGCGTCTCGCCTGAGAGTACCGTTGTTGCCAATAGGCATTGCCAAGGGATGATTCGGTTACCCCGACCGAGGTGGCCGAGTGGATAAAACGGTCGTCACCCAGATAGATACCCGCATGTTGCTCCTTGCCGCCGATGCGGAAGAAAACGATATCCCCCTCGCGCAACTGATCACGCCGTACAAATTGCCCCTGGCTTAGCATCATCTCGGTGGTGCGCGGCAAGGTGCGGTTCAGCCCTTCCCGATACGCCGTCACAATGAATCCTGAGCAATCAAAACCGGCTTGTGTCGTTCCGCCATAGCGATAGGGCGTGCCCTGATAGCGCTGATAAACCTGCTGCAATTGGCGAGCAACGGCGGATTCGTTGGTGGTGGTACTGGGTGTGGATGCAGGTTGACCGGTAGCGGTAATGGCAGGGCCTGAACCGGCTTCATAGCTCTGGTAGCCGGCGCATCCGGCCAGAAAGAAACTGGCCGTGGCGATTAGTAACAGATTGCGCGCATGGCACGGCGGCGCGTCTTTGGCTGGGAACGTCGGTTTGGTAGGCATCGTCAGCGGTCTGTCAAAACTCTGTATAGCAACTGTACCCCCTGAACTGTGCCCGGGCCAGCCGCTGCGCGTAAAGATGGCCGCCCGGGTTCAGCTGGGAGTCAGGTTTGGCGGCCCTGTTGCCAGTGCAGCAGGCGTTCTACCAGCATCGGGCGGGAGAAGGGTTTCGGGATCAGGTCGTCCATACCGGCGGCGAAGGCTTCGTCGCGGTCGCGTTCCATGGTGTTGGCGGTGATGGCGAGAATTGGGGTGTTGGCGTTGGGGCCATCGCCTTTGCGGATCTGCCGGGTGGCTTCAAAGCCGTCCATCTTGGGCATCTGGCAATCCATCAGAATGAAGTCGTAGTGGACGGCGGCGGCCTGTTCTACCGCACCCACACCGTCGTAGGCAACGTCCAGTTCACACCGCTCCCGCTCCAGGATGGCGGTCAGCAATTTCAGGTTGAGCGGGTTGTCTTCTACGATCAGCACATGGCAGCCCGCCAGTGGGGCTGGCTCTATGGCGGTTGGGTCCTGTTCCGGTGCGCTGGTGCAAGGCAGGCTCAACCGGGTCAGGGTGTGATCGGCATGCTGTTCCGGTGTCAGTTCGGCACCGAGAATGTCGGCGAAAGCCTGGCTTAAATAGAGGTTAAGTGTCGGGCCTGAGAGCGGCGGTTTTTCCGCTCTGTGCTCGGGGCTGACCAGGTCGGCCAGAGGCTGGGTGTGAACGGTATCAACCGGGTTTGGCTGACGCAGCGTCAGGTCCAGTCGCTGTGCTGTGGCATCAAAGTGCGCACTCATTTCAATGTCGCCCTGCTGGCTGTGCTGCAGGGCGTTGTCGAGCAGGTGATCGAGAATGTGCTGTGTGTTGTGCCAGTCTAGCACCAGTGTGCCGGGCAGGGTGTCGGCGCCTTTCAGGGTGCAGGAGCGACCGTGGCTCGAAAAGGCTGCCGAGAGGCGGTGCTGGCAATCCTCCAGGCGCGCACGCACATCAACCGCGGCCGGGCGGCTGACCACCGGGTAGGCCAGTAGTTCGGCGTAGGACAACAGGCTTTCGACCTGGTGGTGCGTGGTGTGGGTCGCGTTTTGCAGCAGGTGCAGTAGCTCCTGCTGCCGGGCCGCCAGCGGGCTACTGGCCAGCTCCGCCAGTGCACCAAGGGCATGGGTGATGGGCGTGCGCAGTTCATGGCTGACCAGGCGCAGGAATTCATCCTTGCTGCGGTTGGCATCACGTGCATCCTGCAGTGCCTGGTCGAGTTTGGCCAGTGCTTGCAGGGCTTCTTCCTTGGCTTCGGCTTCTCGTTGTTCGCGTTCGCGATGGTCGTTGCGCAGGAAGTTCGCCTGAGCGACCGACATCAGCAGTGATTCATAGGCCACACCAAACAACAAGGCACGTTGCACGAAGAAGTTGGATGGCAGCACGCCCTGAACATAGAGGTTGTACAGAACGGAGCAGATGACCATTCCGGACCAGCTGATCAGAAACAGCGGCGCTGAATTCAGGCCTTTGACGGTGGCGCTGATGCCGAGATAAATAACGGTGACGAAGAAGATCAGGTTGGCCAGGGTGACGATGGTGACCGCGTGGTTGATCAGGTCCAGAAGCCCGAAGGGAATGGAGGCAATTCCCAGCCAGCGCAACCCACTGAGCACACGGTGCAGACGCGGGTAGTAGGTTCGGGTGCGCAGGAAATGCTGGCAAAAGCTGTAGCCACCCCAGAAGAACATCGCCAGCCCGAAAAAAGCCGCGTTTTGCTGAAAGAAGATGGAATTGGGCCATAGATACAGGTAGCCGAGGCCGGAGTTGTAGACGGAAAACAGGATGATGCCGCTCAGGTAAATCAGGTAACTGAAGCGGAAACGATCCCGGTCGACCTGCCACATCACCAGGTTGAACAACAACATGGCGCTGCTGAGTGTAATCAGCAGAACGTCGAGCATCATCTCCCAGGTGGCGGCATTCAACTGGCTTAATTCGTCGTTCAGGCTGATATCGAGTGCCAGGGTGCTGCGGCCATAGGCGGCGATGTAGATTTCCCGCGATTCGCCGGGTGCGATGTTCAGCGGTACCAGATAGCCCGGAAACGCAAAACGTCGCAACTCGCTGGGCCGGCGGTCACCGGCGATGAACACTGGCTCGTCCAACGCCAGGGGTTGACCTGGGGGTACTGAATAAACATCGACGTAATCGGCCGCCTCGGCGTTGATCGCCAGAAACCAGTCGCTTTGTTGAGTGTCGTTGTAGACGCTGAGCGCCAGCCAGGCTTTCTGGTTGTCGCGGATGTAGCCAAAATTGGGGGTGGATTCGAAACTTTGGGGCAGAGCATCGAGGCTGGGTGGGGTGTCCAGCGGTAACAGCCCTCCGTTCAGGGCGTTGAGCGTAACGCTGCCATTCACCTGTGACAGTTGAATATGGTTGTCAGCCAGGGTGGTCGCGCTGGTCGATAAACCGGCTAACAGGCCGAGCGCCAGCAAGACCGGCTGGGCTTTGTTACGGTACCGTCGCAGCGGAGGTACTGTCAGCCAAACAAACCATTTCCCAAGCCGGGAAGCGAGACCGGGCTCGGTACAGAGGTTCCTTGTCGTGGCCAGTGATCCCTGGTTTGTCATCGGCATGTTCAGAACAATGCATCCAGGCCCAGCTTAACACTTAGGCTGATGTTTACACCTTCCTTTTCTTCAATCGCGCCCAGTAGATAGCCGCTTTCCAGCGAGAACCGGGCGTTATCGTCCAGTGGTGTGGGAATATCCTCTTCCAGGTCTGTTACCAGCAACACATTGCCAGCAGCAAACGCGGTACCGGTTAATAACAGCAGCAACCCAACAACAAGGCGAATCACGACAGCAAGCTCCGAAAACGGGATGAATAACGCGGAGTATAGACACAGGATCGGCATTGCAAGCCAGCAGGAGTACTATTTTCAGGGGAAATCGGCTAAGGCTGTCAATATCGTGACGCTTTGCATGCACTGTGCTTGCAACAGAGGGTAAGCCTCGTATGATGAAAATCTAATCATTAACGGTGTTAACCGCTGAATGGAGGCATTGGATGGACGTTATTGGCAGCGAACAGGTAGCTCGTTTACTGGCCTGGCCAGCATTGATTGAACGGATTGCGAGCGCCTTTGTCGAAGGTGTGGAAGCACCCCCGCGCCATCATCACGCCATGCATCGCAAAGACGGTGAAGCCACCATGCTGCTGATGCCCGCCTGGCAAACGGAGGGATACGTGGGCGTGAAAATGGTAAACGTCTACCCGCAAAATGCAGACGCTGGCTTGCCGGCTATTTCCGGGGTCTATTTACTCAGCAATGGCGACAACGGCCAGCCCCTGGCCTGTATTGACGGCAGCGAGCTGACCCGGCGTCGTACCGCAGCGGCCTCTGCCCTGGCCGCACGCGAACTGGCACACCCTGATGCTGAGACCCTGGTCGTGCTCGGTACCGGCAAGTTGGCGCCGATGCTGATCGAAGCCCACGCCAGCGTGCGGCCCATTCGAAAAGTGCAGATCTGGGGGCGCAATCCGGACAAGGCTGCAGAGCTGGCACAGCAGTATCAGGACCGTTTTGACACCAGTGTTGTAACCGACCTGGCCGCGAGTGTGAGCAAGGCCGACATCATCAGTTGCGCAACCTTGTCGACCGAACCACTGGTCAAAGGCGACTGGCTCAAGCCCGGGGCCCACCTCGACCTGGTTGGAGCGTTCCGGCCAACCATGCGCGAAACCAACAGTGTAGCGATAACGCGCGGCAAGGTGTTCGTTGATACCTACGCGGGCGCCCGGGGCGAAGCGGGTGACCTGCTGCAGGCGATCGAAGAGAGCGACTTCAGCTTCGATGATGTTCAGGCAGAGCTGGCGGAAGTGTTGCGCGGTGACAAACCGGGCCGGAAGCAGAGCGATGACATTACCGTCTTTAAATCCGTCGGCGCGTCACTGGAAGATCTGGCCGCCGCCATCGAAGTCTGGCAGCAGTACGCAGGAGCCTGAAGCATGCATATAGCGGTAATTGGGGCCGGTGTGGTCGGCGTGACCACGGCCTGGGCGCTGCGCCAGCGCGGCCACACCGTCAGTGTGATTGAACCCCAGTCAGCAGCGGGAATGGAAACCAGCAAGGCCAACGCGGGCCAGCGCAGCTACGGCTACGTGTACCCCTGGGCTTCACCGGCGATGATCGGCAAGGCCTTGCCCTGGCTGCTGTCGGCCGATGGCCCGCTGAAAATGAAGCAACCGCC
>DASSWT010000091.1:0-11804 GCA_035704555.1 Saccharospirillum sp.
TATATGTCTTTTATGATGGGCGACAGCAAGGTAAGGTGAATTTGGGGTGTGTCGATGCCGTAGATACGTTCAAACTCGATATTAGTGTATATGATGGGAAAAACCTTTTGTGACGCGCTTAAGAATGACGCTTGAGTCACTCGCCGTAGGTGGCTATCTAGAGCTGCTTGCCGATAGTTTATATTAATGAAATATAGCTGGTTGTCTCAATAGAGTTATGTCGCGCTGAAAGGTATAAATGATCTAACCATATAGATGAAGGCTGATCGATCTACTAAAGTTTTAGCTTGCAAAGAAATCTATGAGAGAATACTTGGAATTAGACTTTTTGACTTTGAAAGACATCTCAATTGAAGCGGGAATGCCAATTGAAGACGAGGTTTATCTTAACTCTTTAGAGGAGGCAAGGGCATCGAATTGTTTGTTCGATGTCAGGCGACATGGTGCACTGCAGGCATATTCGACGTTGAAATATGTTGGTGAAGGTAAGTGGCATGTCTTAATGTTTGTGACTCAGCCTGAACAACGCAATAAAGACACATTTACTGAGTTATTTGGAAAGATAATACTTCATCTTGATAAAGTGAACGCCAAAACTTTGGTTAGCAATGTTTTTAAGGTAAATAGGCTGTCAGTGGCTTTTCATAAGAAACTGGGATTTAAAATTACCAGGGAGGCGCCCCATGGCTACGAATTTACACTGGCTCTGGAGAGCCCAGAAGCAAAAAAACACAGGCAGTGGATGCGAAAATACGCGCGTCACTGCTGAAAAGCGCTAAATGCCTGGAGGCCTCTATGTCTGGTATCGCTCAAACACCCGAACCACCGTATTACGCGGTCATTTTCAGCAACCATCGTACTGAGGATGACAACGGGTACGGAGCAATGGCAGATCGCATGGTTCAACTGGCTTCTGAGCAGCCAGGCTTTCTGGGCGTTGAATCGGTTCGTGACGGACTCGGTATCACAGTTTCCTACTGGGAAAGTCTTGAAGCGATCAAGAACTGGAAGCGTAACTCTGAGCACCGTGAAGCCCAAAGACTGGGGCATGAACAGTGGTATTCAACATTCAAGGTCAGAATTGCTAAAGTTGAGCGGGACTATGGCATTTAATCAGGGGTTGTGGTCCTCTGTTGTTCCACGGATGCTCTAACCAGTCGACTTAGCGCAGGCATTAGTGCTTGATGAAGCTTAATGGATATGTCGAAATAAGTAAGTCCTATGTGCCGGTTATTTGGCACACCGGTCAGTTTGTATAAAAAAGGCGACCAAGAGGTCGCCAAAAAGTGCTACGAGGTTGCACTGAAACTCATTGGTCACTGGCTGTTTATATCCCTGTCAGTTCTCGAATCAGGTCGACTTCTTTTATCAGATAGGGTGTGCCGTCTTTATGGAAAATGTCGTGAAACCACAATGGCGGTTCACTCTGGTCGGGTTGCGCCTCCCAGGGATATTGGGTCTGTATTTTCCCAGCCACCAGTCCCCAGTTCAGTGCGCCGATGTTGTGCTCTTTAAAGTAGGGCAGGTGCGTATCAAAACGGCATCCGGCCAGACGGGCCATGTACTCGGTACACAATAAGGGGCGGCCAATTTCAGTGAGTGAATTGACGATGCCCTGAGTTACCTCAAGCACTTCATAATTGTGAAAGCTGATAATGTCTGCATTGGCCAGGTGACAGTCGTTGATCGCCTTGAAACCGTCTGTCCAGCGAAAGGGTCCGGTGGTTAACGGTTGCGAAGGGTCTATTTCGCGGGCCCATTTGTACACGGCTTCCAGCAACCCCAGTGAATTGCCGAGCAGGCCTTCATTGCCCGGTTCGTTGTACAAATCCCAGCCGTAGATACGGCGATCGTCCCTGAAGTGCTGCATCACGCCTTGCACGTAAAGCTGCAGTTGTGGCCAGACGTCGGGGTTGATGACATGACGTGCACCGGGCGATTGCAGCCATTGCGAATTGTGAATGCCCGGGCGCGGTTGCGGTTGTGCCCCCGGGAAGGCGTAATTGCTCCAGCAGTCGTCGAAGAAAACAAACAGAATTTTTATATCGCGTTCTGCGGCCAGTGCCAGAAACTGATCGATGCGGTTGAGCAGACCGGTTGCGTCTGTTTTCCAGAGCAGGTCGTGCAAATAGACCCGCAGCAGGTTGAAACCCAGGCCAGAAGCCAGGTCGAGCTCCCGCGCCAGCGTGGTCGAATCAAAGGTTTCGGCCTGCCAGAATTCCAGCTGGTTACACGCGCTGCTCGGAGTGAAGTTGCAGCCAACGGGCCAGCCATGCTGTTCGGTCCAGTGCCAGGCGGCTTCCGGGCTCCATCGGTGTGACATGATGATTTTCCTGTGACTGTTTTTATGTGCGAGGGCGGAGCCAGTCCGGCTCCGCCCAGGGGTTTACAGTAAGCGGTTGATCTCTTGTTCTGCGTCAGCCAGCGCTTCTTCAATGCCCTTGCCCTGCAGCCAGATCGATTGCAGTTCGCGGTTAAGAACATCCTGAATCGCGCTGTAGCGAGCGGCTGGTGGATTATCGCGGGCGATGTTGACGGTGTTGCTGTACTCGTCACGGTGGGCCAGGTTCTGGTACTCAGCCGAATCCAGCACCGATTGACGCACGGCCAGGTGGCCGGTCCGCGCCCAGTCAACGTTGTGATCGTTCAGCCAGGCCAGAAAGCCGAGAGCCGCTTCGTATTTTTCCGGATCGTCTTGCAGCGTAACCGGCAAGGCCCAGGTGTGGCTGTCGGCCCAGGTTGCGGCTTCGTCGAACAACTGCGGGTAGTCGGCAACGTAGTAGGACTCCAGGGCAGAATCTTCATTGCGGGTCTCGCTGTCGTAGACATCGACCATCCAGGTGCCGTTGATCTGAATCGCGGCTTCACCGGCGAGAAAGGTTTGTTGCGAGTCGTTGTAGTTCAGGTTCGGGTCGGCATAGCCGGCATCGAACAGGCCAACAATGGTTTCAACGGCGCGCTGTGCTTCAGGCGTATTGACCGTTGCTTCATCGCCACTGAATACGTTGCTGTCCTGTTGCCACAGCATGGCCAGTACCATCCGTACCCCGATTGGGAACTGTGCAAAATCGGCCGTTAGATAATCTTTGCCGGTGGCATCTTTTACCTGTTTGGCATGAGCCATCAGCTCTTCTGGCGAGCTGGGTAAAATAGGTTCGCCAGCGTCATTCACCAGGCCTGCTTCTGCCATGATGTCCATGTTGATGTGCCAGAGGTTGGCGTGAATATCCATGGGAATAGCGTACATCTGGCCGTCGTAGGTAACGGCGTCACGCGCACGGTCGACCCAGTCGTCCGGGTTAATGCCAGCGGCACGCAGATCGTCTTCGTGCAGTGGCATCAACGCGCCCAGCGAGGCAAATTCAGCGATGGACGACTTGTGAATAACATGAACATCCGGTGCACTGTTACCGGCGTACATGGCCTTTAACTGGTCATAGTAATTGCCCCAGTCTGTTGGCAGCGTCTCAATTGTGACGCCGTTATCTTCAGCCGAATAGGCATTGATAATGGTCTGAATAATACAGGCTTCACCGACGGCCGCGCTGACGTCGGTACCGGCGTCGTCACAGGAACCGAAGAAGCGAGCCAGTTCCAGTTCGGTGTCGGCCTGAACGCCGGTGGCAGTAGTGCACAGGGCAAGCGCGGTGGCGGCGAGTGTTTTGGACAGTCTCATGTTGTTCTCCTGCTGTTGTTGTTTTACGACCCGGTCAGAGTCGATTTTGAACACTGCATTTGTGGTTTGTGGGTCTTTCTGTTCCAGAGCCTCTGTCGGACGCCCCGGTTCGCTCCGGTGTTTAGGCGTTGCTATTTATCCGTCGACAATGCAATGCCGCGCAGAATGTGTTTCTGAAACATCAGGAACAGAATGATCACTGGCAGCGATGCCAGCACACCGGAGGCCATCAACTGGCCAAGTCCTTGCGACTGGGCAAAATTGCCCTGAATTTTGGCCAGGCCGACGGTGATGGTGAAGAAGTCGGTGCGCTGTGCCGAGACCAGAGGCCACAGATAATCGTTCCAGGAATACAGAAAAGTAATGATCGCCAGCGTCATCATCATTGGCGTTGCCAGTGGCAGCATGATCGACCAGAAGATCCGGGCATGGCCACAGCCTTCAAGGCGCGCTGCCTCTTCCAGGGAATCCGGTATGTCTTTGAAAAACTGTGTCATCAGAAACACGCCGATCGGCAGTGCCACCCGGGGCAGGGCCAGCGTTGGCAAACTGTTGTGTGCATCCCAGTCTGCGAACATCACATAGAGCGGAATAAACACGACCTGCTCCGGTACCATCAGCCCGGCGAGTATCAGGGGGTAGACAATGCTGCGCCCGGTAAAGCGAATGCGGGCAAAGGCGTAACCGGCCAGGGTTGAGGTCGCCAGCACCAGAAAGGTTGAGGTCCCGGCAACGATCATCGAGTTCATGAACCAGCGCGGTGTATCACCGATGGAGAGAATGGCGCGAAAATTATCGAGCGTGAACGGCACCGGTACCAACCCGAGAAACGTGTTGGCAGTGGTGCGGCTCAGCAGTTCGTTTGGCTGCAACGAGAGCGACAGCATCCAGACCACCGGGATCATCCAGAGCACGGCCGCAGCCGTGACGACGATGAACACCCAACGGGGCAAGGCACGTTGGTTCATGTTAAGACTCCTGCCGCTTGGTGACCCAGAACTGGATCAGTGAAAAGATCATCATGAACGCGAACAGCACGGTGGCCATGGCCGAGGCGTAGCCCACTTCCGAATCCCTGAAGGCGGTCTGGTAGATGTAGCGCACCCAGACATTGGTGGCGTCTCCGGGGCCGCCCTGAGTCATCAGTTGCGACTGGCCAAACACCTGAAAGTGCAAAACGATTTGCATGATCATCACAAACTGCACGGTGCGAATAATCGAGGGCACAATGATCTGCACGATCTTGCGCCAGCCTTCGGCACCATCGAGCGTGGCCGCCTCCAGGCGTTCACCGGGTATTTGCTGCAGGCCGGCCAGAAACAGAATCAACGCGAAACCCACCGACCACCAGACCGTGGCGGCAACAATGGCACCCATGGCGAGTTGGTCGTCGGTCAGCCAGTTGGGAGAATCAATCCCGAACGGCGCCAGCACATTGGCAATAAAGCCATTGCGCACGCCATAGACCAGTTGCCAGATCAGCGTGACGACGGTGACCGACAGAATCTGCGAAAAGAAAAACACGCTGCGCAACGTGGCCGCCCAACGCCCTTCGCGGTTCAGGGCAATGGCCAGTAAGAGGGCAATGGTGGTGGTAACGGGCACGACCCAGGCGACAAACACCAGCGTATTGCGCACCACAATCCAGAACCGCGAGTCGTACCAGTCGCCGGTGAGACCGAGCAGAATGACGGTCGTGAACAGCGTGAGCCCGGCCATCAGATGGTGGCTGTAACCCAGCGCGCGGCGGCGAACCGATCGCACGTACAGCGCTACAACCAACGCAGACACCACCAACCTGAACGACCACATCGGTTGTAGCGACCAGCCAATATCATCGCCACCCATTAGGCGAACGTAGTTACCCAGCCCAATGAATTCCTTTGCCGCCGGGTTGAACGTCACCGCCAGCAGATTCCACTCGTGCAGGCTCATCCAGAACCCCTGAATGAACGGCCACAGCAGCAGCGGTACAAAGGCGATCAGATAGGGCAGGATGAACGCCCAGCCGGAAAAGTTATCACTCTGTAAAAACGAAGTCAGACGCATCGCGCTTGCCTTTGTTGTTGTTGTTTTTAAAATAATGCGCTTCAATGCTGTTTCGGGCAAGGCGCGTCAGGAAACCGGCAGGGCATCTTAACTCATTGATATTAATAGACTTAAACGCAATTAAACTTACCGGAAACTGGTTGGCGCAATTATTAAAGGTATTGAAATAGTGGAACTAAAGACGAAGCGCTTGACCGACCCGACTCATGTGTCGCCAACGCTGGTGCTGAAATCGGACGACCGGCGTGACCTGAACACCATCAAAGCGCTGGCCAGCGAACCGCGGGTGCGCATATTGAGTGAACTGGCGGAAGGTCTGCACAGCGTGGGTGATTTGTCCCGCTCGCTCGGGTTGCCACTTTCGACGGTCTCCCAACATGTAAAAAAGCTGGAGACCTGTGGCCTGGTCCATATAGAGGAAAAGCCAGGAGAGCGCGGCCTGCAGCGCATTTGTCAGCGCGTATACGATCGAATTGTCATTGATATGCCCACCCATTCCGAACCCAGCCACGAACATCCGATCTGGGAGTTCAGCTGGCCGGTGGGTGCTTATTCCGACGCCAGTGTGACCCCGACTTGTGGACTGACGAGCGAAGTTGGCCTGATTGGCCTGACCGATGACCCGAGTTCCTTTTACGAGCCCGATCACCCCAGTGCCCAGCTCATCTGGTTTAAATCCGGGTATCTGGAATACCGCATTCCCAACCGCTTGCCGCAATCGGTGCGGCCGCGCAATCTCTGGCTGACGATGGAGATCTGTTCCGAGGCGCCGATGTACCACCCGGACTGGCCATCGGACATTACCCTGTGGATCAACGACGTAGAACTTGGCAGTTGGACCTCACCGGCCGATTTCGGCGATCAGCGCGGTCTGCTTAACCCCAGCTGGTGGGAAGACCGCAATACCCAACACGGCCTGCTCAAAGGCTGGCGTGTCACCGAGCGCGGCAGCTTTATCGACGGCATTCGGCTGTCAGATGTGACCTGTGATGATCTGAAGCTGATGAGAAACCGGTTCATCAGCGTTCGTATTGGTGTAAAGGAAGACGCCCGACATGTAGGCGGCATTAACCTCTTCGGTCAGAAATTTGGTAACTACGAACAGGATATTGTGTTGCGGGTTGAGTATATTTGAGCACTACAAGGCTCAGTAGGGACTGGTCCGGTCCGGTTTGACATCCAAGCCACTTTCTTTTTGATGGCTTAAAACGTGCGATTTAATGATGTGGACATTCTTGCTGTTCGCTTTAAACCCAACATCAAAAATGTCGCCTGCCAGGGGAATCAGGCCAATGAGCCAATCGACAAAAATGTTCCATAGCATGCGCATGCGTTTATGCCATGGAACCCCCGCTTTTTTGGCAAAACTGTAGATGTACCCTGAAACCGAAATGGACAGTGTATCTCCAAGCACGGGAATGAGCCCGATTATGGAATCAGCACCGACTTGAATGGATGTTCCAGGCACAGTGAAAGCCTTATCCATAAAGCGAGACAATCTTTCGAGTTTTGCCAGCTGCTCACGATTGACAGGCTCGTTTTCGCTAGAGGTATTCACGCTACACTGTCATCTTTATCGTGAGGCGATGATATAAACAGCGTGAATGACGCCAGGTATGAATCCAAGTAGCGTCAGAAGGATATTGATCCAAAAGTGCTTGCCCAGGCCAACCTCTAGTAAAACCCCCAGGGGTGGCAGTATCACGGCCAAAATAATTTTGAATACATCACCCAGTAGGCTGTCTTTTGTGCGAGTTAAAGGCATTGCTTTCTCCTCGGAACGATTTGATGAATTAATCTACCGCTGCATAAACCTGTCCTGCATGGCTTTCGAACAGCATGCCGTCGCCTCTCCCAATGATAGTCAACCGGTATGAGGCCTACCGTCTGTGCGTTAACGAACCGACGTTGCGGTCGCTCAAGCGGCACTATGGCTTTGGTTGCTCGGACGAGCAACCAAAGCCATGCGCATTATGCCGCACAGTCGGATGAACCGTATCGGGACCGGGATCATTCACCCGCAACGATCGGAGCGCATGGTGCCCGTGCTCGCTTCCCCAAACGAGTGCGGGCGACCTTACCGGGATCATAGACTTGGTGATATGGCTGGACCGCCCAAGATTGATTGGCCCCTGGCTAGCCCAACCTCATATTAATCGTTGCCATGATCCGTAATTCGGTAAGGCCCCTTAGACAACGACCAAGAGGCCGGAATGGACGCACACTCTCTAAATTTCGATACGTTTAAAAGTTCCTGTAGGGTGATGGCGAGCAACCTGCTCCCCTGGCTGTTTGCGGTGCTCGTTACCTCAGTGCTCGGCTCGCTGGTCCAGTCCACTCTGAATCTGCTCAGCTTGCTGGAAATGGGGTCCTATGCGACCTGGGCTGACTGGCGGCGGACCATCGCCATTGACCTGGTGTCGTTCGGGCCGTTCTACGCACTGCTTGTCGGCCCCGCCTTCCTGTTCGCGTTTCCCGGTGCTCTGTGGCTGGCCCGGCGCTGGCCCGCTGGTCGCTCAGTGTTGCTTGGCATCGCTGGCACAGTGGGGCTCGCCGTGGCGTTTTATTTAGCCAACAAGCTGACGCCGATTCCGACACTGATCTCGGCGACACGGGGCATTATTGGTTGGGTCGCGATGTTGTCGACCGGCTTTATTGGTGCCTGGGTGTTCGCCAAAACCAGTGGCATGTCGGAGTTCACCTCGCTAAAAGGCTTTACCTGGGTTCACCTCGCTTTTCCGGTTGTGATACTGATCGGGGCGTTTAGCCTGCATGCGGTGATGCGTCCGGATCGTGAGTTTGCCATCGAAAATTACCCTGCAGAGCGTTACCGGGTCTCTATCCTTGTCGATGGTCTTGAAAAGCCCTGGGGTATGGCTCGTCTGCCCGATGGGCGACTGCTGATTACCGAACGCAAGGGCACAGTGCGCGTCGTCGATGCAGAGGGAGCATTGCTTCGCCAGCCACTGGCGGGTGTGCCCGAAGTGCTCGCCGGCGTTCAGGGCGGGCTGCTTGATATTGAGCTCTCGCCCAACTTCGAACAGGATCAAACCCTTTTTCTGAGCTATGCCTGCGGTACGGAGAAGGCCAACAACACCTGTGTTGGCCGTGGTGAACTTCGGGGCGACCGGCTCGAAAACGTTCAGCGTATCTTCCAGGCTACGCCGCTGAAGAACACCAGCGTGCAGTTCGGTTCCCGAATTGTTTTCCTGCCCGACGACACCCTGGTGGTATCCATCGGCGACGGCTTCGATTACCGCGAAGACGCCCAGGCGCTCGGCAACCACATGGGCAAGCTGATCAGGCTGAACATGGATGGCTCGGTACCGGACGATAACCCGTTCGTTGGCCAGCCTGATAAACAGCCGGAGATTTACAGCTATGGCCACCGCAACCCCCAGGGCTTGCACTATGACGCCGAAACCGGGCGCTTGTACGAAAGCGAGCACGGGCCTTACGGTGGTGACGAGCTTAACATCATCGAGCCCGGCAAAAACTACGGCTGGCCGATGGCGACCGAGGGTGTTAACTACCCCGGTACGAACATTTCGCCACACCAGAACCTCGAAGGCGTGGTGGCACCTGTCAACCACTGGACCCCGTCGATCGCCCCATCCGACATTACGATCTACCGCGGTGATGCGTTTCCTGAGTTCAGGGGTGACCTGCTGGTCAGCAGCCTTGTCGGGAAGGGCGTGTTCCGGGTTGATCTTGAAGACGGCCAGGTAGTCGGCGAGCAGCGCCTGTTCCACGAACTGGACAAACGCATTCGCGATGTCAATGTTGGCGAAGCAGGCGAGTTGTACTTGCTAACCGACCACAACCCCGGCCAGTTGCTGCGCATCGACGCTGTGACCACCGATGCGGGCTCGCGCTGAACGTGCAGGCGGAGCTCAGCAGCAACAGAGCCTCCCTGGCTGGCTGGTTGAATTGAGTGAAGCCAGGCGCTAATGTGGATATCCGGTAAGGGGCGCAGGGCTATAACTGGCCAGTGGTTGCGGTCTCAGTCACAAAGAGAGGGCTTGGAGATGTCAGATAAGCTATCCACCATTGGTCAAATTGCCATCACAGTTAGTGACGTGGAAAAAGCGCTCACCTTCTACCGGGATGCGCTGGGGCTCGAGTTTTTGTTCAGTGCAGGCCCCGAGCTTGCGTTTCTGAACGCGGATGGAATTCGTCTGATGCTGAGTACTCCCCAGGGGGCCGGTACTGTCGGCGGAAACTCGATTCTGTATTTCAAAGTGTCTGATATTGAGGCAGTGCACTCCGCTGTCGTTGGCCGGGGCGCTGTCAGCGAGCGTGTCCCGCAGCTTGCCGCCAAAATGCCCGATCACGACCTATGGACGGGATTTCTTCGTGACCCCGATGGTAACCTGGTTGGGCTTATGGAGGAGAAACGATAAGGCTGTTTTTTTGCGCTGAGGCGATGCAGGCTGGTGAGGTACCCGGTATTAGTCGACTTACATTTGGTTAAGAGATAAGAATGATCGCTTTTGCTAGCCTGATATGGAGTAACACCGCGTGCTTGCCGGCACCGAGGCTCTGGTCGGCTTTATGATGATTACCTGGTCGGCCTCCTTTGGTTATCTGGTGATGGTCAGAACGTTTCGGTATGAGCTAGAGGAATAACCGTGGAAGAGAACTGCTCGCTCGTCAGAGCGAAAATACGACCCTTTGAGCCCACAGATTTCTCTGCAATTGAAGCCATTTATGCGCTTTCCAAACTGGACGAACTTCGCTTTGAGACGTCGTCATTCGAGTTGCTGCCGTTAAAGCAGGATACTCAGCGTTTGCAGGGATTAATGGCATCCCGAATTTTCGTGTACGACGACAGCGGTATTCAGGGCTACGGGGCTGTGTTTGGCAGCGAGATACGAGCTGTTTTCGTACACCCCATGCACCGTGGCAAAGGGCTTGGCAAACGGCTGTTGGAGCATCTGCTATTACAGACCGGTGGCGGGGCCAGGCTCTTCGTTGCGAAAAGCAACAAGCCTGCGGTAGCGTTGTATCAGCGTTATGGCTTTGAGGTTACCCGGGAGTTCGGGGCGTCTTACAATGGAAAGCCCGTTGTGGCGAATGAAATGGTGCTCCAGGGTTAGCTTTCTTATACTCATCTATTATCTTAAAAGGATTCGATAAGTGCAGCAAGCATTAAGGGAAAAAGTAATTGAGGTGTGCGGTAAAAAGATAAACGCCAAAGGCGAGTCGGTCGGAGTCTCATTTTATGCCTTCTTCGCCAATAAAAATAACGATCCGGAGTTGCTGATGGAAGCGGCTACCTGGTGGATTAAAACTCACAAGCTGGATCATTTCGAGAAGGCCACTAAGATCAGAGCAATGGTAGAAACCGGTCTTTAACTGCTTTTATTGCGTTGCCGGTGATAGCAGACGAATGCCCGCTATACGGTTCGCCCTGTTTTATTGGCCCGATATCTGGAGCGAGAGAGTATGAATTCGAAAAACCCGGCGGTCGACGAATACATGGCAGAGGGCTGTGGCCGTTGTGACAAAGTCGGCACGCCCGAGTGCAAGGTCAACACCTGGCGGAATGGGTTGGTCGAACTGCGTAAGGTGGTTTTGGAAACGCCTTTGACGGAAGACCGAAAATGGGGGTCGCCCTGCTACACCTACAACGGTCAGAATGTGGTGATGATCGGTGCCTTCAAAACCAACTTCGTACTGAGCTTTATGAAAGGTGCCTTGTTAAAGGATGAACACAATCTGCTGGTGGCGCCCGGTGAAAACACCCAGTCGGGCAGGGTAATCCGCTTTACCGATGCCGGGCGGGTCGTTGAGCTGGCCCCGGTGTTGAAAGCCTATATTCTGGAAGCGATTGAGGTTGAAAAAGCAGGCCTGAGTGTCGAGTTTAAAAAGACAGAAGACTACCGCCTTCCGTTTGAGCTGCAGCAGGCAATGGATGCAGACTCGGCGCTGAAAGAGGCTTTTTTTGCGCTCACGCCCGGTCGCCAGCGCAGCTACATAATCCACATCGACGGTGCCAAGCAGGCGAAAACCCGCGAAGCACGGGTTGAACGGTGTCGCGACAAGATCTTCGACGGTAAAGGGTTTAACGAGTATT
>DASSWT010000133.1:0-6060 GCA_035704555.1 Saccharospirillum sp.
AGCATCGCGACCGGGTCACATATTTCGGACATCTTCACTGGTATTGGGAGTGTGCACTTCTACAATAGGGGTTCAATCCGAGTTGGAGCTTAATGTGTTGAACCTGACGTTGTACACGACTGACGGCTGTCATCTGTGTGACTACGCCGAGACAATTCTTGAGGTGGCCTTGGCGGCCGAGCCGGAATTGACCTGGTCGAAAGTGGATATTGCGAGTCAGGATGAGTTGATAGAGCGGTATGGCATTCGAATACCGGTCATCAGACTCGACGGTGCCAGCTACGATGTGGGCTGGCCGTTTTCCGTGGAAGATGTTGTTCACTACCTGGCCCAGTTCAAAACCCAGCCCAGCCCCAATTAATTGATGACCGACTGATGGGAATGCCCGGTCCGGGTTGATGTTCCCTCCAGACGAGATTTAGTCATTGGCTAACAAATCAAGACGTTGCCGTTATCGGGCGTTATACTCTCAGTCTCAGCGTTTTATTCATATCCTATTGGAGTTGTAGATGGTCGTTAGAACCTGCACCCTGGTGGCCGTTACTGCCACTGTACTGGCCGGGTGTGCCAGCCTGCCCACCCCCCGCAGTGAAGCCATTCACTACGCGTTAACCACCGATGCCAGTTTGCGCGAACTGGCGAGCCAGTGTCAGTCGATCAGTCCTCAGCTTGAATCCCAGGCGGCGCAGACTCAGCGCGACTGGTGGCGCCGTAATGGCGCCGCGGTCAGCGCGGCCGATTATGGGTTGCTGCAGTTGAATTGGGATCAGCAGGCTGCACCGGTTGAAGAGCAGCGGGCTTATTTATCGATGCAAGTGATCGAGATGGTTCAGGCCGATGCCCGCGAACAGGTTGAAAACTGGCTGGACGACAAACCCGAACGCAACTGTGCCCGGCAACTGGCCGAGTTTCAGGACGGCGAGCGGGACCTGAGCCGCAATTCCGATCATTTTGAGACGCTGGTGGTGTTGCAAAACGATGAAAAACAGCAAATGACCGATGTTGATCAGGCCCGCGTCATTAACGCACGTTATCGCCGCTTCGGTCGTTCTCTGTTTGTTGTTGAGCAAAAACTCCAGGCCCAGGGGTGCAATCAGCCTCAGGTATCCATCTTGCGTAATGAATGGCCGCTGGAAGTGTATGACGCCGTGTGCAGCGACAGCAGCTACGTGCTGATGCAGTGTGAATGGGGGCGTTGCGATACCCGCCGATAAACCGCCTGTGCCCGCGCAAATCCAGCCTTTGGTGCGCAGTGCACCCTGGCGAACCTTAATCGGTTTGGCGGTCGCCGCTGTGGTGTTGGCTGCGGTAACGCTTGGGGTTCGTGCTCAGTACCTTGGCTGGTTTGGCGAGTCGGTGACTGATGTCGCCGGTTGGGGTGCCGACTGGCAGGATTGGCTCGATCAACAGCCCATTGAGCATCCGGCGATGGTGCATTTGATGCCTGAAGGCTGCCTGTGCCGGTTTTTCACCAGTCAGCATGCGGCGGATCTTAGTACCCGGGCCGCCGCATTGGGCTATCACCGGTATCAGGCCGGTGACGATTTTCTGAGTACCGATCTCGCGCGGCCTTTGCCTACCCAGCGCTTTCCACAATCCCCGGGGCCCTTGCTGGCACTGACCGGCGCCGACGGCCAGATTCGTTATCTGGGGCCGTACAGCGACGGCTTGCGCTGCACCTCGGCAAACAGCCTGGTTGATGACTGGCTGCCCCTGTCTCGCCCTGGCCGGGTATTGCAGGTAGATGCCAACAGCTGCCAGTGTAAGGGTTTCGGTCCTGTCGTGGCCGGTGGTTAATCATCGTGTTTAGGCTCCAGCTCTACTAAACTGAGCCGATACACTAATCAGTTTTGGTCAATAAACCGGGAGAGTCGGATGGCGGGTGTACTCAGCAGTGTCGATAGTCGCACCAATCTGGTCGGACAAAACCGTCTTGAGCTTCTGATGTTCCGTTTGAACGGGCAGCAAACCTACGCGATCAACGTCTTCAAGGTTCAGGAGGTGATGGCGCTGCCGAAAGTGACGCGGATGCCGGGTCGGCATCGGGCAGTGATCGGTGTTGTATATTTGCGCGGACGGGCTATTCCGGTCATGGATCTGAGCCTTGCCATCGGCATGAGGGCCACACCGGAAACGGCCGAGTCAACCATCATCGTCACCGAGTACAACAGCACGGTTCAGGCGTTTCTGGTTGGTCAGATCGATCGCATCGTCAATCTGAACTGGGAAGAAATTCTACCACCTCCATCCGGGGCGGGGCGTCACCACTATTTAACCGCCATTACGCATCATGAAGACCGTATTGTGGAAATCATTGATGTGGAAAAGGTGCTGGCCGAAATCGCCCCAATGGCAACAGAGCTTTCCGAAGACATCATGGGCGGTGATTTTGTTGCCAAAGCCCAGGGCCGGGAAATTGTGATGGTTGATGACTCACACACGGCGCTGACCCAGGCATCCACTACCTTTGAATCGCTGGGGCTGATCGTGCACCGGGCGATGGACGGTGTTGAAGGACTGGCCCTGTTGCGACGCCTGGCCGATGAATCCGACACGCCGCTGGAAAACCGTTTGTTAATGCTGGTGACCGATGCGGAAATGCCGCGTATGGACGGTTACCGGATGACCACGGAAATTCGGGCTGATCCAAAACTGAAGAACCTCTATATCGCCCTGCATACCTCTCTCAGCGGCCAGTTCAACAAGGCCATGGTTGAGAAAGTCGGCTGTGACGCCTTTCTGTCCAAGTTTCACCCCGAGCAACTGGCCAATCTGGTTAAGGAACGCATCGAAGCGCTGGAAGACTAGGGCCGACTCTGCTCCAATAGCCCCTTTAGCATTGGGGAGCAGAATGAATGTCGTTTCAGGTTTCAGTCAGGGAGCTTTGGATTTATCCGGTCAAATCACTGGCCGGCCTTCAGGTTGATTCTCTCAGTTTTGATGACAGTGGCCCGGTGGGCGATCGCCGCTGGATGCTGGTCGATGAGCGCGGTCGCTTTGTATCGCAACGCAGTCAAATGGCAATGGCCCGGTATCGCCTGGCCCAGGTTGACGGCCGCATTCAGGTTACCGCGCCCAGCGGACACACACTGTTATTACCCGAACCCGAGCCCTCCAGGTCATACCCCGAAATAGCGGTCACCGTCTGGAAAGATGAACTGACCGGCTATGAAGTGGATGCCGCCGCGTCCGACTGGTTTTCAGAAGAGCTTGGCATGCCGGTGCGTCTGGTGTGGCTGGGAAGCGCCAGTGAGCGGCGTGTCCCCGATGCCAAAGCCAGTGACTCGGAGCGCGTGGGCTTCGCCGATGGCTATCCGTTGCTGGTGTGCAATCAGGCCAGTCTTGACGAACTCGCCGAAACCACAGGCCTGGCACTCGAACAACGCCGATTCAGACCGAATGTGGTGGTGGACGGGTTGCCACCAGGACAGGAGCTTGCTCTGGGAGAATGGCAATTGCAGGAGGGCAAACTGGCTCTGCTTAAGGTCTGCGAACGCTGCAATATCCCGGCGATTGATCCGGAAACCGGAAACTACCAGAAAGAGACGGCGGCACTGTTGAAAACAGCCTGTCGTTTCGACGGGCGCACCGTCTTCGGTGTCAACGCCGTTGCCCGGGGCCTTCACCGCCTGCAAACGGGCGACACCGGCCACTGGGTTTCGGTTTAACTCAAGTTTCGGAGTTTCCCCAGGAGACTAGCTGCGGGTGCCGGGTGTGCCTCTGTGGGGTAGTCCGCAGCATGGATGCTGCGGTCTAGGCTCCATGGATGGATCTACGCCGACCCCACAGGGGTACACCCGGTGCCCGTTGCGGGCCAATACCTCACAGGCAACCTGAACTCCGAAACTTGAGAGTTTAGTTATCCGGCGTATTGAGGTCGGCGACCTGTTCCGGTTGTAGCCATTGCGCCAGCGTCCAGTCGATCTGGTCCCGGTTGGCGTATATCTGGGCGTAGGTCAGAACCGATTTTACATAGCCCCGGGTTTCATCGAAGGGGATCGACTCGATCCAGACACTCAGATCACTTGGGTAGCGTTCCTTCCAGCGATCCACCCGCGAAGGGCCGGCGTTATAGGCGGCTGTTGCGTAGACCGGGTTATCGTATCGAGCCATCATGCGGGCCAGATAGCGTGTTCCGAGGTCCAGATTGATGTCTGGCTCGGTAATGTCCGAGTCGGCGGTTAGACCCAGGCCGTCGGTATCGGACAGGTGCTGGGCGGTGTAGGGCATCAGTTGCATCAGCCCCATGGCGCCGGCCGACGACACAGCCCGGGTCATGTACCCGCTTTCCTGCCGAATAACCCCATAGATCCAATAGGGCGGTACCTGATGTTGCTCCGAGACCTGTGTTACCAGATCGTTCCAGGGGGTTGGGTAACGCAGGTCCAGCTCGTCAAAGCGGCCACTCCAGCCAACGGTTTGTGATGCCTTGTGATACCACTGCCATTCCGCTGCCAGATGCGCCGCAGCAAAGTGCTGTTCCGGGCTCATTGGCCGAACGGCCAGGTTCCATTCAATTTGTGCGCGTTCGAGGTCACCCGCAATAAACAGCAGGCGCGCGCGTTGCAAGGCCGGATGCTCTGACAGCTCCCGTTCAATGTCGTCAAGCCGCAGGCTGTTCGCTGGATTCAAGGCGGCAGGTTGGTCAAGGTGGCTGGCAGCCAGAAACCCATAGTAGGAACGATTCTGGGACACGGCGTTAAAACGTTCCCTGGCTGCTGCCTTATCATCGGTATGGTAGAGCGCCTCTGCTGACCAGTACTGCCACTGATCTCTGTATTTAAGTGAATCGGGCAGGGCTTCGTACAGGTCTAACACCCCTTGCCAGTCGTTGCGGGCCAGCGCCAGCTGTAAACGCCAGTGTTGCACCTCATTTGACTGACGACCCGGATCGGCAATGGCCAGCCAGTAGTCGGCCTGGGGCAGGGCCAATTTTGCCATGGCGATGCCCAGATGTTCGGATACTTCCCGTATCTGAGCCTGGGTGAAAGAGGGGGTGCTGCGAATCAGCTCCACCCAGAGGTTTGAGGTGTTTTCCGGTTTCAGATAAGCCATGCGGTCCACAGCAGCCAAGGCCAGGTCCCGGTGCCAGTCTTTATCCGGGTGATAGAGCTGGGAGGCGATGCGCGTCGGGTCGTTGTACACCTCAACCAGCCAGTCGCCACGTGCTTGCCAGTCGGCGTCGGTATAGCGTGTATTCAGGTAGTGGATCAGGCTGCCGCTGCGGGCTGAAAAGGCCAGTAACTGGCGTTGCCAGACCAGTTCATTGAAATCGGAGAGGTCGGTCAGGCGGTCAAGATAAGGCTCGCAGGCGTCGGCCAGGCCGTATCCGACCAGCCAGGTTGCTCTTATTTCTTCTACTGGAATGGTTTCGCCCAGTGCTTCACGCGCGCGCAAAGGCTGACAGTCAGTCCCGATCTCCCCACTTGCCGCCAGGTAGTTCAGATAGGGCGACCAGGCTTCGCGACGGGCCAACTCCTTCGACCAGGGGCCGCGGGTCGTCCAGGCTGCTGGCTGATGTTCCGGTTTTGAAAGGAAGTTCTGAAACCAGGCCGCATTGGTGTCTTCAAGATTGTGCTCCACCCAGTGGGTAACCAGATGAGGGTAGAGTGGGTGGTCTTTCTGATCCTGCACCTGCTCAAATGAAAATTCGTTTTTCTCAATTTGGTCCAGCCAATTAGCGTAGTTCCGGGCGACGCCAGTAACTTCGGCTTGGGTAGTCGCATGGATACTGGGTGCCATACACAATCCGAGAATCAGGGTGCAACAAAACCGGTTTCGCATGCGATGGATAGCCTTTGTTGTGGACGTGCCGGAAGAGCGCCCGGGACCAGAGGAGCCTCTCTCCAAGGCTAACCAAACGCCCGGGTAACGCAAGGCATGGAGTGTAAAGTGGGCTGTGTGACCCATAAAAAACCCCGGTCAGTGCCGGGGTTCTGTGTGTTAAGTGATCAGGTGTCGGTTTCTCGCAACCTGGCTTTGCGTCTGGATGATGGCAGTAACTGAGCCAGTTTCTGTTTCAGATTCCCGCCAAAGGTTCTGGCCTGCTCGATCAGAATC
>DASSWT010000147.1:0-3600 GCA_035704555.1 Saccharospirillum sp.
GAGCAGAATCAGGCATCCAGCCTTGTAGCGAACGACGCTCCCTGTCATTCGGAAGAGTTATCTCTGTATCGCGCTATTATCGCGGTCAGGAGGCGGTTGTGAACAACGCCCGGTACTGGTTCAACCAGTCTTTTAGCGTCATGGGTTCCCGCCCGGTTAACTCGTTGAAATCATTGGTTACCTCCGCTACGCCGCCCTGGCGGGTGTTGGTGTCGAAGCTGGCAAATATTTTAGCCAATACCGGTGGCAAACCAGCCTGTTCGAGCCCGGCCACTTTTTGCTCATCGGTAATCGGCACCACCACAACGGAACGCCCACTGACGTCACTGAGCAGCGTGGCCATTTGCGCAGTGGTGTGGGCTTCTTTTCCGGTCAGGGTGTAGGTGCGGTTGCTGTAGTCATGGCTGGCCAGTGCCGCGGCTGCCGCTGCTGCCAGATCGGCCCGGGCAATGTTCGCGACCCGGCCGTCGCCGGCAGCGGTGAACCACTGGCCGGATTCCAGAATGTGTCCGGTTTCCATCAGCAGATTTTCAAAGTACCAGCTGTTGCGCAAAATCGTCCAGCTCAAAGAGCTTTCGGCAATGAACTGCTCAGTTTTCAGGTGGTCACCAGCGAAGGTAATGGCCGAGCCTTCGGGTTTGGGCATGGAGGTGTACAGCATGTGCCGCACCCCGGCCTGTTCTGCGGCGCTGACGGCCAGCTTGTGTTGCGCCAGGCGTTTGCCGGATTCCACCAGTTCGTCGGTACTGATAAGCAACAGGCGATTAACGCCTTCAAAGGCTGTTTTCAGTGATGCCGGGTCGTCGAAATCAGCCTGACGCACTTGAATGCCCTGGTCTGCCAATTCTTTGAGTTTCTCAGGGTGCCGGGTCAGCGCAATGATCTGATCGGCGGGAACACCCTGTTCAGTCAATAGCGAGCTGATGACCAGTCTGCCCAGTTGACCTGAGGCACCGGTGATGGCTAGGGGGTAGATGTCTGTCATGGAAATGTCCTCGTTTATAGCCAATTAACGGTTATGTTTACCAAGTAGGTTACTTTATAATACCGACTTGTATGATCGGCGGAAGCAGGGCGCTGTCCGTTACCTGGTTACTTTGGGGTAACCTTGGTAATAAACCCTTTCGCAGGAAAGGCCGCTGGAAACGGGAGAAAACTTATGGGTAAACGCAAGCCGGAACATGAGCCCTTGAATCGAAACTGCCCAATCCGGGATGTTCTGGATCGACTGGGCGATCGCTGGAGCGTGCTGATTCTGATGACGCTGGGTATGCAGACACTGCGGTTCAGTGAACTGCGTCGGCAGATTGTGGATATTTCGCCGCGCATGCTGGCCCAGACGTTACGCCAGCTGGAGCAGGACGGGCTGGTCAGTCGTGAGGTATACCCCACTATTCCGCCCAAGGTGGAGTACTGTATGACCGGGCTTGGCCATTCATTTTATGAACATTTGCAGCCCATGGTGCAATGGGCCGATAAACACCATGACGAGGTGCGCCAGGCACGTGACCGTTTTGTCGCTCAGGAACGCTACCAGGCGCTGTAGCTTCCCGGTGCTTGAGTCGGGTGTTTCTCCAGGTAAGTCACCAGCTTTGCCAGGCGTTGCAAGCGGGCGAAATCCGTCTCGGGGATGTTAACGCCCGGTCGCTTGTGAATGGCCGAAGCAAGATTAAACGAATCCATGGAATCCAGGTCGTAGTCATCTCGTCAACTTGCATCGCAGATGGCCAGCCCGCTTTTAGAACCAGCTCACCGGTTTCATTCGGCTCGCTGATCAGGCGCATGTCACCGGTCTCAGTGCGTTCTGCTATAGCGGCTTCAATACCCGGGATTGGCCGGCCCATGGATCGGAAAGAGCCCATTATGTTTAGTCTTAACGCATTGCCAGGCGATGATCTGTGTCAATTTTAAGGGTGAGGTTTGACCTGAAAAAAGCGATTAGAATCCCGACGTAACGTTGAACAATGTTTTAGTAACGTAACGAATTTAAAGCTTGATAAGTATCAATAAGAGGTTCATTAAAGCCGCTATAAAATGGATTACGGCGACCTCCTGTTGCATCACCAGTCATCAGGTGCTCCGATGACGGTGGCCTGCATTGAAGTAGACGTGCAGGCAGCTCAGGGGTTTGGGGTGATGGCGGTCGATTGGAACAACCGGGTGTTTGCATTCGATGAAAAACCCCGTGACCCCAGAACCTTGCCTGGCAAACCTGAACGTGCGCTGGCGTCTATGGGAATCTATGTGTTCAATACAGGATTCCTGATAGAACAGCTCCGCCAGGATGCCGATGACCCAGTGTCGAGCCATGACTTCGGCAAAGACATTATTCCCAGCCTCATCGAGCAGTGGCCAGTCAACGCTTCCCCCTTTGTGAGTAAAAATGGCGAGCCCGCTTATTGGCGGGACGTCGGCACCCTGGATCAGTTCTGGCAAGCCAATATGGAGTTGCTCGGTGATTGTCCGGCCTTGGATTTGTTTGACCGACACTGGCCCATCTGGACTGCGCAGGAGCATCTGCCGCCCTCCCGTTTTGTGTTCAACTCCGAACGGGGCTCGCATGGCCAGGCCATCAACTCCGTGGTTGGTAACGGGTGCCTGATAGACGGCGCAATGGTCGAAAACAGCATCATTTTCAATGATGTCACGATATATGCCGGAGCCCGCGTCAGTGATTCGCTGATATTGCCAGGGGCCAATATTGGCAGCGACTGTCATTTGAGCAGAGTCATCGTTGATCAACGCTGCATTATTCCCAGAGGCACCGTCATCGGGAAGGATGCGGTAAATGACGCGCTGCAGTACACCCTGTCGCCCGGCGGAATTGTACTGGTGTCTTCTTCCGATTGTGGCCTGCCGGTGGTTGAAACTAGAAACCGCGTGCCAGCGGTTGTTTGAATCGAAGCCTCCCTCCTGCTCGAATACCGGGCTTTATGGTGCCCTGCCGGGCAACTCAGCCCTGCCTTCCTCTGAAGGTGAACATTATTCGATGATGATGTTACTGGCATTTGGCAGGCATTGACTGGCACAATCCAGAGAACTCTGTTCAGCGCCTGCTAAAGGCCGGATTCCGCTTGAATGAGGGATACAGCCGGTGAATGGGGACAATGAGGTGTGCTTAGCACAGATGGTATGAATCGGAGGTAACTGAGTGAAGCTGGCATTTACCAAAAAGGAATACCTGCAGCGCGTTAAGAAAGTGCGGCGGGAAATGCGAATACGGAAAGTTGATGTCCTGATCGCGACCGACCCGGGCAATATGAACTGGTTAACCGGCTATGATGGTTGGTCGTTCTATGTGCATCAGGGCGTGGTGATTCACGTAGACCAGGAAGAACCCATCTGGTTTGGGCGGCGCATGGATGAAAGTGCAGCTCTGCTGCGCTGTTTCATGAAGAAAGAGAACCTGACCAGTTACCCGGAAGAGTACGTTCAGAACCTCGAGAAACACCCGATGACCTGGCTGGCCGAGCACCTCTTCATCGAGAACGGCTGGAGCGGGGCTACCATCGCGACCGAGATGGATAATTACTACTACACCGCCGATGCCCATCGCTCCTTGCGGTTGGCCTTGCCGGAGGCGCGCTTTGTCGACAGCCA
>DASSWT010000188.1:0-2683 GCA_035704555.1 Saccharospirillum sp.
CACTACTGAAGTCAGCGCCGAAAACCTGGGTGAACCCAACCCCATGGTGGATATGATGATCCCGCAGATGGAAGCCGGCATGATGCAGGAATCCGAGTCTGTCAGCACCATTGTTGAACTGACCCGGAATCGTCTTGTAGAACGCACCAACGAAGCCGATGCGACGACGGTGACTTGTACTCGTTAGTGGTTCTTGTCAGCCGCCTAGTTTGACGACGCAAAAACTGGATTTAGTCGATAAGACAAGTGCTGGCTGCCGGGTAGGCCTAAGCGGGGGAGTCCGCAACATGGATGTTGCGGTCTAGGCCCCATGGAAGGGTTTACGCCGACCCCGCTTAGGCCTACCCGGTGGTCCGCACGAATACCCCGGCACTGAATAGAACCGCGCCGCAACGAAGGCAGCCACTAGCCTACCAGGGGCACCGCCCGGTCAATGATTCCCTTGCAATTGATTCCCGTGGGTAGCCCGCCCAGGTTGACCTGGGTGCCTGGTGTTAGCCGTGAGGCGATGAAGGCGTCTGCGATGTCGGGGTCGCCGTGGCGGAGCAGGATACTGGCCTGCAGGGCCAGGGCCATGGGGTCGACCAGGGCTCGGGCGCGGTATTCGAGGTCTGACGTGTTAGCCCAGTCTCGCTGCAGTTGATCCAAATGGGCGTCATAGCGGGGTGACTGGGTGCGGGCCTGATCGAGTTCCTTGAACAGGGCGGTGAGGGCATCCGGTGATTTTTGGACCGCACGCAACACATCGAGGCATTGAATGTTGCCCGAGCCTTCCCAGATGGCATTGACCGGGGCCTCGCGGTAGAGGCGCGGCAAGACGTTTTCTTCGACATAACCCACGCCACCAATGCATTCCATGGCCTCGTACGTCAGGTGTGGGGTGCGCTTGCAGACCCAGTATTTGCCGATCGGGTTGGCCAGTCTGGCCAGCAGGGTTTCGTGTTCGGAGTCGGCCGCCTGGTCCAGTGAATGGCCGATGCGCAGAGCGAGTGCCAGCGCCGCTTCGGATTCTATGGACAGATCCGCCAGTACGTTTTGCATCAGTGGCTGGTCGTGCAGGGGTTTGCCGAAGGCTGACCGGCCTGAGGTGTGGTGCAGGGCCTGGGCGGTGGCGGCGCGAATCAGGGCGGCGGAGCCGACGGTGCAGTCGAAGCGGGTCATGGCGACCATCTCAATAATAGTCGGAACGCCCCGGCCTTCTTCGCCGAGCAGCCAGGCTTCAGCGCCGCGAAATTCGATTTCTGAAGAAGCGTTGGAGCGGTTGCCCAGTTTGTCTTTCAGGCGCTGAATAAACAGGGCGTTCTTGTTGCCGTCGGGCCGCCAGCGCGGCAGCAGAAAGCAGGACAGGCCGGTTTCGGTTTGGGCCAGCGTCAGAAAGGCGTCGCACATCGGGGCGGAGCAGAACCATTTGTGACCGATCAATTCGTAGCGTTCGCCCGGGCCGCGCGCATTGATTGGGTAGGCGCGGGTGGTGTTGGCGCGCACGTCGGAACCGCCCTGTTTTTCGGTCATTGCCATGCCGATGGTCAGCCCTTCTTTCTCGAAAAAGGGCACATTTCTCGGGTCGTAGTGTCGTGCGGTTATTTTTGGCAGCCAGTCTTTGGCGACCGATTCCGTGCCGGCGATGGCCGGTACCGCTGCAAAGGTCATGGTCAGCGGGCAGGCGGAGCCGGCATCGGCGTGCATGTGCAGGTATTCGAGCCCGGCCCGGGCGACGTGGGCCCCGGCTTTGCGTTTACGCCAGGGCAGGGACGGAACGCCCGCTTCAACAGCGGTTTTCATCAGTTCGTGGTAGGCCGGGTGAAAGCGCACTTCGTCGATGCGCTGGCCGAAGCGGTCGTGGGAGTGAAAGGTTGGCTCGACGGTGTTAGCGGCAAAACCGGCGTCAATCAGGTCGCCACCGCAGCGTGCGCCGTAAGCGTTTAAATCTGCTTCGGCCCAGTTGCCGCCAAAGACGCCAACCCAGTGCTGCAGGGCGCGGTCGCTGAGGTAAAGGTTGTAGTCAACCAGGGGCGCGGGCTGGTTGAACACCTCGTGCGTATTCGGCTGAGCCAGGTGGTGGTCGCGGTCGAAGGGTTGGGGGTCTGGTCGTTTCATCGTTGGCCTCGCTGATCGGCACGGGTCGATTCATCCTAACGCCGGGGGCCGGGCCTTGTCACGGCAGCAGGTGGTGCTGGCGTTGGGATAGCGAGCCAGTCAGGAGATGATGCTGCAGTCCCCGTTCCGCCAGCGCCATATGGTGCCGGGCTTGCTGTTGCTGACGGAAAGGTTCCGGGCTGCGAGTGCCGTCCTGCACCATCGGGAAGTCGGCTGCGCAGAGCCACAGCTGATGGTAGGGGCGTTCGGCCAGTGCGACCAGTTCGACAGGCGAGGGCTCGTCGAACATCAGTTGATGGTAGATCAGTGTGGTCAGCGGCGTGGTGTCACAGACGACGCCTGTCTGGCCCTTGGCCAGGGCGTGTTGTACGGCCTGGTTTTCCCGGTCTACCTGGGTGCGTGCGATGGTCAGCAGGTCTTCTGACGTCAGAACACCACCGCGCTTATGCCAGAGCTCACGCCCGAATTCAGCGACCCAGGGCCAGCCTCTTTGTTCAGCCAACCATTTACTCAGCAGGGTTTTACCGGTCGATTCCGCGCCGATCAGCGCAATGCGCTGGCAGGTTTGGGCAGCGTAGACGGCCGG
>DASSWT010000334.1:0-17944 GCA_035704555.1 Saccharospirillum sp.
GCCGCTTCCCTGACCACCCCGGATGGTGGTGAATATGAAGGTGATGTCAAAAACGGTCTGTTGCATGGCGATGGCCGCATTGATTGGCCCGATGGCACTTATTACATCGGTAGCTTCCGTAACGGCCTGAAGCACGGAGAAGGTACGGAGCGCCTGTTGGATGGCCGGATTTACAGTGGGGAGTATCAAAACGGCCAGTGGGTGGACGGGGTGCTGCACTTCACCAATGGACAGACCTATGACGGTGAATTCGAGCGGCAACGCTTTGACGGCGATGGCAAGCTGACCTTCGGTAACGGTACCGTCTACGAGGGCGATTTCCGGGCCGGAAAGATGGAAGGCGAAGGGCAGATGACCACGGCGGACGGCACAGTGTATGAGGGAACCTTCAGTGGAGATCGTTTGACGCAAGGTACCATTATCTCAAGTGACGGCTCAGTCTATGAAGGCGAACTGAGGAACTGGCGTCCGCACGGAGAAGGCCGCCTGGTGGAGGCGGATGGCGAGGTGCTCGAAGGTCAGTTCGTGTACGGCGAATACGTTGATGAAAATGGCATGTCCGGTTATGAAGAAGAACAGGCCAGCCAACAGGAGCGACTGGAACGGGCACTCTATACCCAACGCACCCTGGTCGACGTTCAGTTAAAACGCTTGCGCGACCAAACCCCGGGCGAACCCGAAGTGTTCACCGTACTCGCTGCCCTGAGTAACGCGGAAACCGTTTTCCGGACCGAGGTAGAAACCATCGACGCTCAACTCACTGCCATGCCCCCCTTCGAAGGCCGCCTGGTCACCCTGGCCAATGAACTGCACGACAGCGACAATTACCCGCTCGCCACCGAGACCAGCCTGACCCACATTCTTCGCACCCTGGGCAAACGGCTCGGAGAAGAAGACCTGATCTTTGTCTACCTCACGTCCCACGGCAGCCCCGATCACGAACTCTCGGTCGACTTCAACTCCGACCAGACCCTGCCTGGAATAGACCCGACAGAACTGGCGGACATCCTGGGCGAAGCCCCACAACAGAAAGTGGTGGTAATCTCCGCCTGCTATTCCGGCGGGTTCATTCCTGAACTTGGCGCTGAAAACACGCTCGTCATCACCGCTGCCGCCGCCGAAAAACCGTCTTTCGGCTGTTCCAACGAGGAAACCATGACTTACTTTGGCCGTGCTTTCTTTGAAACGGCTTTTTCACTGGAAAAGCCGCTGAATGATGTCTTTGAAGATGCCAAAGCTGCCGTTACCGAGCGCGAACTGGCCCAGGAATATGACCCTTCCAACCCGCAGATCTGGGAGGCTGAGTCAGTTATTCAGGCCTGGGATGAATGGCGCACCCAGGTTAATTGAGAATAGGTCGAGCTTTCGGGGTGCTTTACGGTCCCTGGTTAAAAGTATTTACCATTGTCTCTTTACTGGTGGCAATGGTGAGGTAGCATCGACAGTCATCTAATCAACTCAAGTTTCGGCGTTCGCCTATGAGACTAGCGGCGGGTGCCGGGTGTGCCCCTGTGGGGTAGTCCGCAGCATGGACTAAAACGCCAGGAGCGTTTTAGCATGAGCGTAGCGAGCCCGAAGGGTGAATCCCATGGATGGGATTCATATCATGCGGCCTAGGCCCGAGACGTCGGACCGCCATTGATGGATTGAGTGGGCGGCATTCCGCCCGACCCCAAAGGGGTACACCCGGTATCCGCCGCGGGCCAACACCTCCCAGGTGACCCGAACGCCGAAACTTGAGTTATCCATTTCTTTGAGTAAGAGGGTGAAGAGCATGCACATTAATCAGCGGTTTGATGGCGGTAATATTATTTGCCTGGATGCATCTGATCCCGCTGCTGTCGAATTGCACATTCGCTCCGATGTTGGGGATGAGCACAAACAGTGGTTTTACTTTCAGGTGCTGGATGCTCGGGACCAGGCGTGCCGGTTCGACATCACCAATGCTGGGCAGGTGTCTTTCCCCCGCGCCTTTCACGACTACCAGGCGGTGGCGTCTTATGATCGTGAGTTCTGGTTTCGGGTGCCTACCCGGTATGACGGCCAGACGCTGACCATCGAGCATAGCCCCGAGACCGACAGTATCTACTACGCCTATTTTGCGCCCTACAGCTTCGAACGGCATCAGCAGTTGATTGCCGCCACGCTGGCATCGTCGCTGGTTCATGCCGATACGCTGTGTATTACTCCGGACGGCCACCCGCTAACCCGCCTGACCATTGGCGAGCCGGCCTCCGACAAGAGAGTCTGCTGGGTCATTGGGCGCCAGCATCCGGGTGAAACCATGGCGGAATGGTGGATGGAGGGCTTTCTGGAGCGCCTGCTGGATGAGCAGGACAGCCTGAGCCGTCAGTTACTGGAGCACTGCGTGTTCCATGTGGTGCCCAATATGAACCCCGATGGCAGCGTGCGCGGGCACCTGCGCTGTAATGCCCATGGTCGTAACCTGAACCGTGAATGGCTGGAGCCGAGTGAAGAATTTTCACCGGAAGTCTATTTTGTGCGCGAGGCCATGGCTAAAACCGGTGTGGATTTTTGCCTGGATGTACACGGTGATGAAGAACTGCCCTACAACTTCATTGCCGGAGCCGAGGGCATACCAGCCTGGAACAAGCATATGGCTTTGCAACTGAGCACCTTCAAGTCGATGCTGCAGACGGCTTGTCCGGATTTCCAAACTGATGTCGGCTACCCGATGGCCGAGCCCGGCCAGGCGAACCTGACGCTGTGTACGGCCTATGTAGCCGAGCACCACAACTGCCTGGCGATGACACTGGAAATGCCGTTCAAGGACACCACCGCCACGCCGATGCCGTCTACCGGCTGGTCGCCGGACCGGTGCCAGCGCCTGGGTGCAGCGAATATTGATGCAATCTGGCAGGTATTGCCGTTATTGTAATTCATGCATCTGAAAGAGTAGCCGTACTATGACAACAACGAATCCCATCGCACTGATAACCGGCGCAGGCCGGGGCATCGGGGCTGCGACGGCCCGGTTATTGGCCAAAGAAGGGTACTTCGTGTGCATCAATTACCGGTCGGATGCGGAGTCTGCCCGGGCCCTGGCACTTAGTATTGGCGATACAGGCGGGCGTTGTCAGGTTATTCAGGCTGATGTGTCGCAGGAAGACGACGTAGTGCGACTTTTTCAGGCGATTGACCGGTTGCCTGGAACGCTTAGGGTTCTGGTGAATAATGCCGGCATATTGAAAACCCAGATGCGCCTGGAAGAGATGACCGCAGAGCGCATTAATCAGGTTCTGGCGACCAATGTGACCGGGCCCTTTCTGTGTTGCCGCGAAGCCGTGAAACGCATGTCGCATCGTCATGGCGGCGCGGGTGGGGCCATCGTCAATGTTTCCTCGGCGGCGGCCCGTACCGGCTCACCGAATGAGTATGTCGACTACGCAGCCTCAAAGGGCGCACTTGATTCAATGACCCGGGGGTTGTCGCTGGAGGTGGCTGCCGAGGGTATACGAGTAAACGGGGTCCGGCCCGGGCTGATCAATACCGGTATTCATGCCGATGGCGGCGAACCGGGCCGGGTGGCGCGTTTGCGCGAGCGCATCCCCCTGCAGCGGGGCGGTGAGCCGGAAGAAATCGCCGAGGCAATTCTGTGGCTGGTTTCGGATCGGTCGTCTTACTGTACTGGCAGTGTGATCGATCTTTCCGGCGGTTTGTAAGGCTACACCGGTGCACGACATTGATTGCCTGGGCCGGAGCCGATAATCTCGGGCTCCGGTAAATCCTGTTTCTCCGTTAGCGAGGTATCTCCATGTCTACCCAATCCCCGGCGTTGTCGCCCTTTCATTTGGCCTTTCCGGTTCACGACCTCGACGCCGCCCGCCGGTTTTATGGCGAGGTTCTGGGCTGTGCCGAAGGGCGCAGTTCGGACCACTGGATCGACTTCGACTTCTTCGGGCATCAGATCGTCGCTCATCTGTCCGAGAAGGCTGAAGCAGCGAAGCCCATTTCCAATGCGGTTGATGGGCATGAGGTGCCGGTACCCCATTTCGGCGTCGTGCTGTCGATGGACGAATGGCAGGCCATGGCCGACCGGTTGACGACAATGAACTTTGAATTCGTGATCGATCCCTACATTCGCTTTAAGGGCCAGCCTGGAGAGCAGGGCACGCTGTTTTTCCGCGACCCCAGTGGCAATGCTATCGAAATGAAAGGCTTTGCCGATCGCAGCAGCCTGTTCGCGCGTTGATGGCGCTGACCATAGAGCGGCTGGCTCGCGACCAATACGAGCTGGCCACTGCCTTGTCGGTAGCACCGGAGCAACTGGAATTTACCGGCACCGTCGCAGACGCGCTTGCCGGCGTTGGTGAAGGGCGCCAACCGCATGGCATCTGGCTCGACCAGTCACTGGTCGGCTTCTTTATTGTCGATACCCGATTCGATCTTGAATTCGATTTTTGCGAGGCGGGATCACTGGGTATCAGAACCTTTCTGATCGATAACCGGCGACAAGGTCAGGGCCTGGGCAAGGCGGCGGCAAAGGCACTGAGGCCTTACCTGGCCGAGGCTTACCCGGCATCGGCCACGGTCTGGTTAACCGTCAATTGCAGAAACCAGGCCGCCTACCGGTGCTATGAACAGGGTGGTTTTGCAGACACCGGCGACTTGTATCTGGGCGGTGCGGCAGGGCCACAGCATGTGATGCGTCAGAAACTGTTTCACTGAGATTTCAGGCAAAAAAAAGACGGGCAAGGCCCGTCATTTTTGATGATGAATCGACTCGCGCTTAGCGCAGCGTTTTCATCGCAGCAGTCCAGGGAACCAGTTGATCCAGCATCGCGGTCAGGGTTTCCTGATGCATGTCGGCTGGTTTGAATTCGCTGAAGTTTTCGAAATCGGTGAACAGCGACAACTGAACCTGGTTGCGAACGTGAGCCATCTGCAGCTCGGACGCAATTTGACGCAGGTGCTCAACGGCACGAACCCCACCGGCGGAACCGTAACCGACAAAACCAGCGGCTTTGTTGTTCCACTCAACACTGATGAAATCCAGCGCGTTCTTCAGCGAACCGGAAATGCTGTGGTTGTACTCGGGCGTCACGAAGATGTAGCCATCGTATTGAGCAATGGTCTGGGACCACTTTTTGGTGTGCTCATTGGCGTATTGCTGGAAGCCGGCAGGCATGGCTTCGTCCAGTACCGGCAGGTTGAAGTCGGCAATATCAACCAGCTCGAACTGAGCATCACTGCGCTTTTGAGCGTTTTCAAGCACCCAGTTTGCCACGGCAATGTTATTGCGGCCTGGGCGGGTAGTACCTGTAACGACGGCAATCTTGTTCATAGTAAGCTCCTCTTGGGTGACCGAATGGTCATCCGAATTTTGTATGACCCTTACAGTATGAAGGCTACCCAGGGGCAATCAACGGCGCTATTATTGACACAACGTTTCGAAATAGGAAACTATGAATCATGGATACTCTGCTCAGCATGAAAGTGCTGGTGGCCGTTGTCGATCACGCCAGTTTTGTTCAGGCGGCCGAGCACCTGGGTTTATCGAAAGCGATGGTCAGCAAGCATGTAATGCATCTGGAAAGTCGCCTGGGCGCCCGGTTGCTGAACCGTAACAGCCGCCACCTGAGTGTGACGGAGGCGGGCCGCGTCTACCTGGAGCGCTGCCGGGCTATGCTGGAGGAGCTTGAAGAGGTGGAGTCGACGGTCAGCCGGGCGACAGTAACGCCGCGTGGCACCATTCGCTTTACTGCCCCGATGTGGCTGGCAACCGATTATTTTACCCGACTGTTGCGGGAGTTTCGGGAGCTGCATCCCGACGTCGGGTTCGATATCGACATCAGTGGCCGGTTTGTCGATATCGTCGAAGAGGGGTTTGACCTTGCCCTGCGGGCCAGCCGCACCCTGCACCCCAACCTGATCGCCCGCCCGCTGATGACCATACCCTTTTATATTGTGGCATCGCCCGACTACCTGGCGCGTCACGGTACGCCGCTGCTGGGCAGTGATCTGGGCCAGCATTCCATACTCGGTTATTCGCTGATTCGTGGCGACGGCTTTACACTGACCGGACCGAAAGGGGAGGTGAAAGTGCGGTTCAGTTCGGTACTGCAATCCAACAATGAGTCCCTGCTGCTGTCGGCTGCGGTTAATGGTATGGGTATCTGTATTCTGCCCGGCGGCATGGTGGAGCGGGAGCTCAAACAGGGTCATTTGCAGCAGATTTTGCCAGACTACACGCCGCTCAACACCCAACTCTACGCCGTTTACACCAGCCGTCGGTATTTATCGGCTAAGGTAAGAACCTTCATTGATTTTTTGTCGGATAGAATGGAATGCCCCGGGGAGCAGTAGGCGTTGCTATGTATTTTGGCTTTATTGATGTCACCTTCAGCATGAAACGGGTCGGTCGGGATGTCTGAAACAGCGTTATCCGAACAGGATACAACGTCAGCGCCCGAGACCGGCCATCCGCGACGGGTCCGTGACAGTCTGGCGGTCTCCATGAAAGACAGTGTGGCCTCCTCGGTGATGACCGGTACCGTCGATCAGTTTCTCAATGCCTTTGCGATCTTCTTGCGGGCGAGCAGTGTGCAGATTGGCTGGTTGACGGGTATCCCGCAATTATTGGGTGGGCTGTTTCAAATTCTGTCGGTCTGGCTGGGTGGTTACTGGCCCCGCCGCAGCCTGATTGTCGTCGGTGCCGGTGTGCAAACCCTGTCGCTGATTGGGTTGTGTTTGCTGGCGCTGCCGTTTCCCTGGCCGGAGGGTTCCCGGGTCCCCTTACTGATCGGCTGTGCCATTGTGTATCACGCTGCCTCCAACCTGACGCAGCCGCAATGGAAGGCGTTGATGGGCAGTCTGGTTCCGTCCCGGTTGCGCGGGCGCTATTTTGGCGTGCGTTCCCGGCTGGCCATGGCGACGTCTTTCTTTGCCTTCCTGGCCGGTGGCCTGTTGCTCAACGGATCGGCCGCACTGGGCGTTGAAACGCTGGGCTTCGCCGCCCTGTTTCTGATTGCTGTGTTCGGCCGGGGTATGTCGACCCGGTATCTGCACCAGATGTACGACCCTTACCGGCCGGATCACTCCCGTGGCCGGGGCCTGGTGCATACGCTGCGCAGCATGAAACGCGCCTTTGCGGACCTGCGGTTCCGCCGTTTCACCCTGTTTCTGGCCGGCATGCAATGCATGGTGGCCTTGTCGGCGCCGTTTTTTGCCGTTTATATGCTTCGGGACCTGCAGTTTACTTATCTGGAATTCACCCTGAATACAGCCGCCTCGATTCTGGTTCAGTTTGTTTTGCTGCGCTATTGGGGCCGTATCGCCGACCGCAAAGGCAACCGCTATGTGATGGCGCTGGGCGCGACGGTTATTCCGCTATTGCCCGTGCTCTGGTTGTTCTCCGATAACCTGCTGTACCTGATGGGGGTGCAAATGCTGGGCGGTGCCGCCTGGGCCGGCTTTACCCTGGCTACCTCCAACTACTTGTACGATCTGAAGCCGAATGACAGTGAGTTTGCCGGTTATGCGGCGATGCAATCCACCATCGGGGCCGCCGCGGTGTTTATTGGGGCCATTTCCGGGGGTTATCTGATCAGTTGGGTGCCGGATGCGCTGGTGATTGGCTCCTGGCAGTGGCCCATTGAACGTCCCATCTGGTCAATTTTTGTGATCTCGGCCCTGCTGCGAGCCGTGGTTGCCCTGTGGTATCTGCCCAAAGCGCCCGAATTACGCGTCAAACAGCGAGGCCGGGTTCGGGATCTGGTGTTTCGGGTATCTCGATTTACCCCCATTTCCGGTGTGGTATTCGATGTCATCGGAGGCAGGCGCAAACCGCCTCCGCCGCCCTAAGTCCGGCAGGCTCCTGACCGGTTCCGTCGCCAATGGTGGGCTGGGATGGATGGAAAGTCACCCTTTCCAGAGCAGCGATGGGTGGTTTCTTACCCCTTTGGCTGACCTCCTGCCTGTTATCAGTCGCTTGTAGCGCATGGCGCCGTTCTTGCAATGACTAAAGGTCGGCGCGGTTGCGACCCACAAATACAATAATCTGAATCACAGGAAAACCTCATGAAGCTGCTCACTTCTCAATGGCTGCGGCTGGCATTGCCATTTGTGCTGGTCGCCGGGTTCGCTACCGCTGAACCCCAAACCCTGATTTTCTCGCACGTTGTCAGTGAAAATACGCCCAAGGGCAAGATGGCCCTGATGTTCAAGTCGATGATCGAGAAACGCCTTGGGGATCAGTTTCAGATTGAGATTTATCCGAATACCGAGCTGATGGACGACAATGAAGCGGTGACGGCCATTGCCGAAGGCCGCATTCATTTTGCGGCGCCGTCGCTGTCGAAATTCGAAGCCTACACCGGTCAGTTGATGGTGTACGATCTGCCGTTTCTGTTTGCCAACATGGAGGCGGTAGAGCGCTTTCAGAACAGCCCGACCGGCCAGGCCCTGCTGACCCATATGCAACCGGACGGTATTCTGGGGCTGGGTTATCTGCACAATGGGCTAAAACAGCTGACTGCTAACAGGGACTTTACCCGCCCGGATGACCTGGCCGGGCTGCGGTTTCGAACCATGACGTCAGAAGTGTTGCAAAAGCAGTTTGAACTGTTGGATGCCGAGGCAGTACCGATGGCCTTTGGCCAGGTCTATCAGGCGCTGGCTGACAATGAGATTCAGGGGCAGGAAAACACATGGTCG
Source organism: Saccharospirillum sp. (assembly GCA_035704555.1). Taxonomy (GTDB): domain Bacteria; phylum Pseudomonadota; class Gammaproteobacteria; order Pseudomonadales; family Natronospirillaceae; genus Saccharospirillum. The sequence goes on from DASSWT010000334.1 coordinate 8,677, forward strand.
AATATTTACTCGCAGGCCTTTTACGAGCATCAGCCCTATATGATGCAGTCGAACCACGGCGTGCTGGACTATATGGTGATCACCAATGCCGACTTCTGGAACAGCCTGACGGCGGGCCAGTTGCGCGAATTTGAATTTGCCATGGAGATGTCGGTGAAATACGGCAATGCCGTGGCGCTGGCGAAAAATCAGAACGACCGGGCAGCCATTGCGGCCATGTCGGATGTGACGTTGTATGAACCGACACCGCAGCAATTAACCCTCTGGCAGAACGCCATGAAACCGCTCTGGCAGGAATACGAACCGCTGATTGGTGCCGACGTTATCGGGGCGGCGCTTGATGCCAATCAGATGCCCTGACTGAGTGCCGCATGACCGGGTTCGCAGCCTGGAACGCTGGGTCCCGGTTACTGCTATCACGATCGGTATCTGAGACAACGGGAACAGACCGCTGTATTGATGCTAAAATACGGCAATCAGCTATTTTTTAAATCCAATTAATGACATGGAATCTATTAGCCCACTATGAGCAATTCTGAAAAACGCCCGCTCTACATTCCCTATGCAGGTCCAACCCTGCTTGAATTGCCCTTGCTCAACAAAGGCAGTGCTTTTTCGCAGGAAGAGCGGGTATCGTTCAACCTGATCGGGTTGTTGCCGCAGAACGTGGAAACCATTGAAGAGCAGGCAGAGCGTGCTTACCGCCAATACCAGCTGTGCCAGAGTGATCTCGACCGGCACATTACACTGCGTTCGATTCAGGATGACAACGAAACCCTGTTTTTCCGCTTGCTCGAAGATCATCTTGAGGAAATGCTGCCGATCATTTACACCCCCACGGTCGGTGAGGCCTGTCAGGAGTTTTCCAATATTTATCGCAACCACCGGGGGCTGTTTATCAGCTACCCGGACCGCGACCACATGGACGACATGCTGCGCAGTGCCACCAAAGACAATGTGAAAGTCATCGTTGTGACCGATGGCGAGCGTATTCTGGGTCTGGGTGATCAGGGCATCGGCGGCATGGGCATTCCCATCGGCAAGCTGTCGCTGTACACCGCCTGCGGCGGTATCAGTCCGGCCAACACCTTGCCGATCATGCTGGATGTGGGCACCAACAATCAGACGTTGTTGAACGACCCCATGTACATGGGCTGGCGCCATAACCGCATCAGCCAGGACGAGTACGACGCCTTTATTGAACAATTCATTCAGGCCGTAAAACGTCGCTGGCCAGACGCTTTGCTGCAATTCGAAGACTTTGCCCAGACCAACGCCATGCCATTGCTGGAACGCTACCGCGATGAGCTGTGCTGCTTCAACGACGACATTCAGGGCACGGCGTCAGTCTGTGTGGCAACCTTATTGGCAGCCTGCAAAGCCAAGGGTGAACCGGTCAGCGAACAGCGCGTTGCGTTTGTCGGGGCCGGTTCCGCCGGCTGCGGGATTGCCGAGCAGATCATCGTGGCGATGCAGGATGAAGGCCTGTCGGAAGCCGAGGCCCGCAAGCGGGTCTTTATGGTCGACCGCTTTGGGTTGCTGACCAGCGATATGGTGGACCTTTATGACTTTCAGGCGCGGCTGGCCCAGTCTGCCGACGTCGTGGCCGATTGGTCCGGTACTGACTTGCTGGATGTCGTGAAACAGGCGAAACCGACCATTCTGATCGGTGTCTCAGGCCAAAGAGGCCTGTTTACTGAAGACGTCATTAAGGCATTGCATGCAGGGTGTGCACGACCGGTTGTCATGCCATTGTCGAACCCGACGTCCAAGGTCGAAGCCACACCAGCCGACGTGCTGGCCTGGACAGACGGCCAGGCCCTGGTGGCAACAGGCTCGCCGTTTGGGCCGGTAACGGTCAATGGCCAGACGTACCCCATCGCCCAGTGCAACAATGCCTATATCTTTCCGGGTATTGGGCTTGGTGCGCTGGCGGTCGGTGCTGAACGCATCACCGACACCATGCTGATGGCGGCGTCTAAAGCGCTGGCCAATCAGGCGCCCATGGTGCAAACCGGCGAGGGCGCGCTGCTACCACCGCTGTCTGACATACGCGAAACCAGCAAACTGATCGCCTTTGAAGTGGCCCGGCAGGCCCAGGCCGATGGCGTCGCTTTGATGAGCAGTGAAGAGCAGGTTCGCGACACCATCGAAGCGAACTTCTGGACGCCCCGCTACCGGCAATATCGTCGCCGGGCGGTGTGAGCCTGTTGTCGATCGGTCGAATCCGGTGGTAGTGTTAGTAAAGCGCCCTGTCAGCTAGGCAGGGCGAGTACTAACCTAATTACACCGATAAAACGGCTTTACTTAACAAGTCCCTGACCTGGCCGGCGACGGCCTTCAGTTCATCGTTTTCTATGGCGCTCATTGAGGCCACGGGATCGATTGCGCTCACTTCGACGCCACCGTCGACTGATCGAAGAATGACGTTACACGGCAGCATTGCACCGGCGCGAGGTTCAAGACCGATGGCCTCAAATGCCATTGTCGGGTTGCAGGCACCGAGAATTCGATAGGGAGCCATCTCTTTGTCCAGTTTCTTTTTCATGGTGGCCTGAACGTCAATTTCTGTCAGTACGCCAAATCCCTGGTCTGCCAGGGCTGCACGAGTCCGCGCGTCGACGGTGTCAAAATCGGTATTCTGGATCAGGCGGTTGATGGTGTACGTCATGGTTGCTTGTCCTCCATTCAGATTGTGCAGGTTGGTGCATCAATGTCCCTGTCTACAGTGAAGGATAGTCGCACCGTATTAAAGGGCTATATTTGTAAATTCTAATATTAAGCCCCTTGTCGGCGGGTCCGCGGTGCGACGTTGTTACCAAGTGGTTGGTCGATCCTCGTCGCTCCCGGGTGAGTGCTAGCCTTTGGTTGGTTCTGGTTTCCCCGCTGGCTACTGACTGTCACGCCTGGACTGTTCACGCTCCAGCCAGCGCTGGTAAACGTCATCTGGCCAGTAACTTTGAAAGCTGGCGATGACATCGATGATTTGGCGGTCGCTTAATCGGTCGCCCCAGGCTGGCATCACGCCGCCCACCGGTTCCCCACCTTGTTCAATAACCATTTTGAGTACATCCAAGGGGTGGTGCCAGGCATGGGCTGTGCCATTTAACGGTGGAGGCGGGTACTGGCCGTTTGCTGCCACTGTTTTCCAGTTGGGGGTGGATTCAGCATTTTGTCCATGGCAACCGGCGCAATTTTCCGCAAACACTTCGTTACCGCGCGTTACTTCCTCTTGCGTGTACCATCGGCCCGTATCTGCTTTCGGTTCGAGCGAGAGGCTGGACGCATCGATGGTGTCGCTGGCGTTCAGTGGAGGCTCTTGATTCTCTGTGCAGGCAGCGAGGCTCAATACTGCTGCTATTACCCAAATAAATTTCATGGCATTACCCTTTACCTGTTTCTGTTTGCACGGTTACGGTTGTTAAACAACTTCAAACCAGGTCATCATCCCGGTCGCCTGGTGGTCGATCATGTGGCAATGGATGAGCCATTTCCCCGGATTACCGGCCATCAATCGGACAGACTGTCGTTGACCCCTCAGCAGCGTTAGGCTGTCATGCCACTGCCCATTCGCCCAGACATGATGACCATGCCAGTGCATGGTGTGTGGAAAGGCTGTTCGATTGTCGAGCAGCAGTTCAACCGACTCGCCTTGCCGGGCACGAAAGAGGGGGGTTTCAGGCATGCCTGTTTGCCCACTGATCGCCCAGAACTGGCCTCTTGCAGCTAACTCTCTGAAGCTGTGAGGCTCGCCCTGGTATTGAGCCGTCTGCAAGCGTCCCATCGCACCGCCTTCAAGCGTTAATGGCACACGGTGGTTTACGCGTGCTGGCAAGTGAGGCATGGGGTTGGCCGGTAGCGCCATCGCATCCGGGAAAGCAGGGACCTCTGTGCCGTCAGACGGGTTCAGGTCAACCTGAGCCACGAGCAGGGGCTCATCGCCACTGACTTCCAGTAGTTGGCCAGCATCACGGGCAATCCACCCTATATCCCAACGTTCACCCGGCCCCAGGATAATCACCTCGGGAACCGGTTCGGGGATGGCGAGCGGCTGGCCATCTTTGGCGAGCCACAACGCCCCCGGGAACGCGGCATGTAACTGCAGAATCCTGTTGGTGGCGGTGTTGATCAGCCGCAGCCTGACTCGTTCGCCCGCGTTTGCCTCACCCCGCCAGGGGCCAGCCTGGTGATTGATGGTCAGAAAGTTGCCCATTCGACCCGCGTGCGACTGGTTGTGACGGTTAGCAAACGCCGGGTCTATGCGACCGCTCCTGCTCAGACTCCAGTCATCCATCAACAGCGGCCAGTCCCGCTCGAAGTGAGGCTCGTTAATACCGGTGACGACCAGTGCGCCGTAAAGCCCCCGCGCCAGCTGTTCAATGGTATTGTGGTGACTGTGAAACCAGAAGGTCCCTGCATCCGGTGACATGATGTGATAGTCAAAAGAGGCACCCGGCTCTATGGGTGCTTGGGTCAAGCCAGACACGCCGTCCATGGCATTGCCCACCCGCACGCCGTGCCAGTGGATGGTCGTTGGCTCTGGCAAGTGATTGGTCACGCGCACGGTTTGCAGGACGCCCTGTTGTAATGTCAACTTTGGCTGGTTGTAGGCCCAGATAGGGGTCGGTGCGGCGAGCCAGGAAGCTGTCGTTTCCCGGGCCTGAATGTTGATGCGTGGAACTTGTGGCTGGTCAGCCCAGAGTGACCAGGGCAGCATTGAGGCAGCGGTCAATTGTGCCCCTGCTTTAATCCATTGCCGTCGTGTCAGATTCATAATTACCGTCCTCGATTACCCCTAGCTACCGGCTGTGGGAACCAGCCTCAATGTTCGGAAGGCGAGGCGATGCCTTACGCCCGTCGTCAACCACCACCCCGCCATTAAAAAGAAAACTCTCGCTTGCCGGCGAAGCCAGGTCGCGATGCGACTTTAGTCAGAACGAGCCGCCGGGCTCGGATTGCCTGAGCGGCCTGGTCTCCTAAAAAACGACAAACAACCAGCCACCAGGGGCAGGGTGCCGGGAAAAATCGAAACCCGTCCCCAGTGAAAGTGGTCGTCAGCCCAATGTTTCGAGCTCACTCACCGGTGAGCCTCTTTGTTGCCGCGAGGTGGTTCACTGAACGCAAGAAAGTACAGCAACCCCAGGTTCAGTATGGGAACCAGCGCCAGAACACTGAGAACTCCGGGAAATCCAAGCTTTTCGCAGATTCGCCATAAAGGAATGACCACCAGTGCAGCGACCAGTGGCCACCAGAACAAGTGAAAACCCCAACTCATGTCCATCATCATTATGTGTCTCCTGGTCTTGCGATCGAGATCGTGAGTGCATCGGTTAATTCAGCCAGAGTGCTTTCGAGCTGAATCGCTTATTCAATGTCATTGATCGCTTGCGCCTCACGAATAAAGGCGAGTATGAACGTCATCTGAGTAAACCCAACGGTGGGTTGCGGCGGCATGTCGCCAAACGACCAATGATGTTGACGTGATCCTTCTGTCACTGCCCGGTAGAAGGCTTTGTTGGAGTGGTGACTGGATTTGTAAATGGCATGGATCAACGGGGGTCCTGCTTCTGATCCTTCTGCGTTTAGTCCGTGACAGGCCGCGCACGTCTGGTTAAACATTCGTTGCCCGGTTTGAGCTTTCTCCGACAGCCCCTCAACCACAACATCAACATGATACGGCAGGTCGTCGGCCGCGATTGCGGGCACGGCGAGCTTGGCTAAAGCGCCCAATACAAGCAGTGCTGTGAGCGGGAACGCGCAGGCTGCGGCTCCCGATATCATGATGGAATGAAAATTAGGGCGTACTAACAGTGATCTCATGAGTGTCCTCAATGGCTACATTAATCCGAAAGAAAGTGACGGTCAGAGCATCAAACGACAGGGGTACGCTGTCAGGTGACGGTGAGAGGCGTTGCATTAGCCTCTCGTCTGAACGAAACGGTAATCAGTGATTGAGGATCAGAGACTGGGTGGGCGATCGAGCGCGCTGTGATAGCCCGAGTGCAGGGAGTGACTGAGCGGCTGTGTATACCGCTCTGTTGCCTGTGTCGCCGGGTCGACCAGGCTAGCAACGGCCAGCGCTACCACGGGTAGGGTGCATGCCATACCACCGCAGTGTGATCGAAACTGAGCGGAATGGTCGGCCATGCCACAGTGTTCAACATCGTGATGATTGGCGCACAACGAGACGGTTTGAGCCTGGCCGTCGGCCGTGGATTCCGCCCAAGCCAATGCACCTCCAGTTCCCTGGAAGATAACCAGGAAGAGAACAAGGATGTAACTGAGTTTGGCGGTCGTCATCGCGGGTGTCGCTGGCTTGAACGAACTGAGAGAATACTCGCGGGGCTACCGGATTTCCAGTCGAAGACCTGTTTTTTACCAGTAGAACCCGCCTCCGATCGGGCCGCGCTGACCGTGTGATCTGACGCGCCCAATCGCTGTGGTCTGGAACATCCGTGTTCCGTTAGTCGGTGTCGCTGCTTAAACGCCGTAAACGGTTCGCTCGAATACCCACCAGCCGGCCATCAGGGCGATGGCGATGGACGCGGGGTTCGTGATGTAGCTCCGGTACCACGCTTTATTCCTGAACCAGACGCCGACCGCCAAGAAGCAGAGGGCGATCACCGTCAACTGGCCGATCTCAACCCCGATGTTGAACCCTATCAGGCCGGTAATAAAGTGATTTGGACTTAGCCCTATTTCCGTCAGGACGCTGGCAAAACCGAGGCCATGCAAGAGGCCAAATCCGAAAATGACGGCGGGTCGCCATTTGCTGAGGTTGCGTGACCAAATATTCTCGACGCACACGTAGACGATCGAGAGCGCGATTAATGGCTCCACAATAGCGGCTGGTATGGTCACGATACCCAGCATGCCCAAAGCAAGGGTTACCGTGTGCGCCAGGGTGAAGCTGCTTACTTGCCAGATTAACGGCTTCAATTTCGAGCTGAGCAGGAACAGGCCGACCACGAACAAGATATGATCGAGCCCTTTGGGAAGAATGTGTTCGAAGCCAATAACGATGTAGTTTGCAAAAATTGAGAACCCACTTTGTGTCACGGCACCCGTGATATCAAAGGGGCCGGTCGCCACGCCGGGCTGAAGGTATTCGGTATAAATTTCTTCTCCGGTTGCGGTGCTGACTCTCAGGGCGGATTCGCCAAACTGTTCATCCCACTGCCAACCCAGGCTTGAACTGCCGGCGGGCAGCGTGCCGGTAAAGGTAATGACGGCCTCTCTGGCCAGTTCCAGATCCGGTTCACGGGTTAACGTCAGGTTCGGCTCGGCCAGGTTGATGTCGAGACCGTCTGCCTGAAACTGGATGCCACTGATCAGGTCGGGCGCAAACGCCTCGAAAACGGGCATCAGCTCCTGCTCTGACATGGCCCGGTACCGATCATACTCAGCAGCCTGAGGCGCATCATTGGTGTCAGTTACGTCCGGCCCGATACCAGCGAGGTAGGTCTCGACGCTGGTTTGAATGTCAATGCGATAGGTGCCGTCTTCGTTGAGCGTCAGATCGATGATGGCGGGGCGAATTTCGTGAGCCGTTGACAATGTGCTGAAAGCCAGCAAAACGACAAAAAGGCCAGAAAGGGCCAGTTTGGTGGTAGAAATCATGTGGTAGAGTCCATTGCAGTTATTATTTGAGCGCTACAGGAGCAGTGTTAACGGAAACAGGCGGATCACCGTCCAGTGTATACGAAGCAAATTGGACTGCCGATGCATTTATTGGGAATCAGAGGAGGGGGCCGATGTGACTGGGTCGTCAGCAGCCCGGAGGAGTCAGGTCACTTCCCTGTGATCCTGTTCTGAGGGTTCTTGCGGATCAGGCGAACTGCTCTTCTTCAGTAGATCCGGTCAGTGCGGTGACCGATGAGGTGCCGCCTTGAATGACCGTGGTCATGTCGTCGAAGTAGCCGGTGCCCACTTCCTGCTGGTGCGCCACAAAGGTATAGCCCTTGTTGGCATCTTTGAATTCCTGCTCTTGCAGTTCCACGTAGGCTGACATGTCCTTACGGGCATAGGCGTGGGCCAGGTTGAACATGCCGTGCCACATGTTGTGAATGCCGGCCAGTGTAATGAACTGGAACTTGTAGCCCATGGCTGACAATTCAGTCTGGAACTTCGCAATGGTCGCGTCGTCCAGATTCTTGCGCCAGTTGAACGACGGTGAGCAGTTGTAGGCCAGCAGCTGATCCGGGAACTCCTTGCGGATGGCTTCGGCGAACTTGCGGGCCTCGTCCAGATCCGGTTTGGCGGTTTCGCACCACAGCAAGTCGGCATAGGGCGCATAGGCCAGGCCGCGAGCAATGGCCTGATCGATGCCGGCTTTGACCCGGTAAAAACCTTCAGCCGTGCGACCACCAACGATGAAGGGGGCATCGTAGGGGTCGCAGTCTGAAGTAATCAGGTCCGCTGCGTTGGCATCGGTACGCGCCAGCAAAATTGTCGGCACGCCTTCTACGTCGGCCGCCAGGCGGGCCGCCGCCAGCTTCTGAACGGCTTCCTGAGTCGGCACCAGTACCTTGCCACCCATGTGACCGCATTTCTTGACCGAGGCAAGCTGGTCTTCAAAATGCACACCGGAGGCGCCGGCACGAATCATGTTCTTCATCAGTTCATAGGCGTTCAGTACACCGCCGAAACCGGCTTCGGCATCGGCCACGATGGGCGCGAAGTAATCGATGTAGCCCTCATCGCCCGGGTTCTTGCCGGTTTTCCACTGAATCTGGTCGGCACGCTCAAAGGCGTTGTTGATGCGACGAACCACAGTCGGTACGGAATCAACCGCGTATAACGACTGGTCTGGATACATGGTTTCTGAGGAGTTGGCGTCGGCCGCGACCTGCCAGCCTGACAGGTAAATGGCCTGAATGCCGGCTTTCACCTGCTGAACCGCCTGGCCACCGGTCAGCGCGCCCATGGCATTAACGAAGTCTTTTTCCGGGCGGAAGGCCGGACGACCGCCTTCGTTGATCAGTTGCCAGAGTTTCTCGGCACCGCGAGTAGCCACGGTATTGTCACGCTTCAGCGAACCGCGCAGACGCACCACGTCTTCAGCGCTGTAGGTGCGCTTGACGTTCTGCCAGCGGGGGTTAATGTCCCAGTCTTTCTGGATGGCTTCGATTTCAGCTTGGCGGTTATAGTTTCCAGTGGTCATGGTGGTGTCCTCTCGGCGTTGCGGTCTAGTTGTATTTGGTTGTTGTGTTGTCGCTGCTGCAACGGTGTGTCTCTGCAGCGACCTTGACTTCACATTAAAATCGCC
>DASSWT010000335.1:0-4064 GCA_035704555.1 Saccharospirillum sp.
TTCAATCGCATCGAGCGTTTCAGTGTGGCTGACCACGCTGCCCACCGGCATGATTTCGATGGAAACCCGGCCGTCGGTCATGGCTTCAACGCGATCGGCCCATTCTTGCTTGATCTGGAAGTTCTTAACGCCGGACGGATCCGACGACTGGAATTTGAAATTGTATTCAGCGGCCAGAGCGCCCGTGGCGAGGGTTGATGATACAACCCCTGCGATCAATTTAAGTGCTGTGTTCATTGGTATCTCCTGCGCGGTTTGTTGTTATTGATGCTCAATGTTACCGGTAACAATCTCTCGCGAACTGATTGCTTGTTACCGGTAACTTTTGTAAGTCTATAGCAGGTCTCTATCGGTTACAACGCTTTAAAGCGGCTGAATCGCCGCTTTTTTGCACAGGGTCAGCAGACCACCTTTACCTGGTAGAGATTGCCGGGCTGAATGTCGGTTATGCTGTCGCCTTCGAGGCGTTGCCCGTCTACCCAGATGCCTGTCTGGCCGGGCTCGGTCGCCCGCAGATAGCGTACACCAAAGCGGGCGCCCCGGAATTGCCGAACCACCTTCACTTCATCCCAGTCGGTGGGCAGGGCGGGGCGAATCAGCAGACCTTCGTGGGTGCCTCTTAATCCGAACAGCGACTCGATCAGAGTTCGGTAGACCCAGGCGACGGTTCCGGTATTGAACAGCTGACTGGAGCGCCCGGCGGTACGCGGAAACTGATGGTAGGCACCCCGGTAATAATTGGGGATGTAGACCGGCATCTGACCGCGCTGGCGATAATCGGCGTCGGATTCACCGGGTATCATTTGTCGAATCAGCCGATAGGCACGGTCGGTTTCACCGGTCTGGTACAGGCTGTAGGCGTAAAAGGCGGCGGCGTGGTTATAGACCGACCCGTTTTCAGCCGAGCCCGGGTGTTTTTGGGTGACCCGGCCCACATCGTCGCGCATGGCCGTATAGGCCGGCGCAAACATCATGACGCCGTAGGGGGTTTCCAGCTGGGCTTCGATGGCCGCAATCATGGAGGCCTGCTGTTGCTCTGTGCAGGTTCCGGCAAGAATTGCCCAGCTTTGGGGGTTGAGGAAAATGCGGCCCTCAACATCATCGCTGATGCCAAAAACGACATTGTCATCGGTGATTCCGCGGCCATACCACTGGCCATCCCAGAGGTGCTGGTTGACGGCCGTGTCGATTTCTCCGGCACAGGTCAGGCATTCTTCGGCAGTGTCCGTTGCCCCCTGGTGCTGGCACATCTGAGCCCAGAGTTTCAGGGCGTAGGAGGTGGCTACACTCAGCCAGCCAGAAACGCCCTTACCCTTGTACCCGACCATATTCATCGGGTCGCACCAGTCACCCTGGGCAATGTAGCTTAGGCCGCGCTCGTCCCGGGCCTGCATTAGCCAGCGCATGGCCTGCGTCATGCGGTCAAAAACGGTGCGGTGCTCGTCACCTTGCCAGTCCTTAACCGGCTGGGACAGCAGGTCGTAATCGCCGGTTTCGTCGAGGTAAGCCTGCAGCGTGATCGGCAACCAAACGCAATGGTCGGTATGAGGAATCTGGTTGATGTATTTCAGTTCTGTCTCGGCACTCAGGCGGATGCCATCGGGCATGGCGCCGGAGGCTTCCTGCTGACTCAGGGCGTAAACCAGGGCTTCACGGGTTACCTCGGGGTTGATATAGACCATGCCCAAGGCGTCTTGCAGGTAGTTCCGGGTTTGCGGGTCCATGCTGAGCCGGTTTACGTCACCGTGGTAGAACACCTGGCGCGGCAGCCAGTGGTTGACGACGTCGTTCAGCAGCGCGTCGGGTGTTTCGATGTGAAGCACGCCTTCGCCCTGGCCGATGTAGCGGGCATAGCGGGAGTGAACCTCGGTGAAATCCGGTGCGCTGAAATAGCGTTCGCGAATTTGCTGAATGTGAGCATCGTCCTTTGCCGGGCCGATCAGGAAACGGTAGTCCTGATGGTTGCCCGGGGCGAGTTCAAGCCGGTACTGCAGGGCTGCGACCGGTGATTCGTAGATTGCATCGCCGCGTGACAGTGCTTCCTGTTGCACGCCATCCGGCCGGTGCAGACCACCTTCGCCTTCAAACTGTTCGCGCTGGGTCTCATAGCTGAACGGGGGCTGGTCATGCAGAAAATAGGTGAGTTCCTGGAAGTCCTTTTGCTTAAAGTAGTCCTCAACCTTCTGGTAGGGCGTGACGTATTGGGCAACGATGCCGCCGAGGTCCTCGCGGTAGCGGGCGGCCTGGTTCATCCAGCTCATATAGCCAAAGGGGGTGTAGGGGTAAAAGCTCAGTGCCCGGGTCTGGTCAGACTCGTTGATCAGCCTTATTTGCCAGAGTTCAACCACGTCGTCTTCGGTCAGGCTCAGGGTCATTTCAATGGCAATGCCGGCATACCGGACACGCCAGCGAATATCGCTCTGGCCGACCGAGAAGACGAAGCTCTCCGGGGTTGCCCGGACCGGCTCGTAGGGCGCTGAAAAGATATCGCCGCTGAGTTCATCTTTTATGTAGAAAAAGCGGCCCGGGTGGTGCGCGTAATAGGGCTGCTCCGGCTGCATGAAGGTTTTGGCTTCAAGGTTGGGCGCATAGATATATTTTGCCGGTTCCGGCTGCATGAACTGGGCGGTGGCAAACCCCCGGCAGTTCATTTGTATCATCATTTTGCGGTTCCAGAGAAACCCGGCAGCACGCGGCATTTCTGTGGGGCTGTTCAATTCAAAACGCTGGCCAGCCTCGGTGGCTTTTATCATTGTTATGGTTCCTGATGCCTGTTCGCTACGAGCGGAATAACCGGTAGGTGCTGGCTGCGCTGAAGGGAGGTGCGAGTTGCAATGTTACCGGTAACTCTTTAAAGTTTACTGAATTGAGAATCGGTGTTCAAGTCAGGAGTCAATTTTCAAATGTCCGCATTGAGAGTGTTTGATGACCGCCGTTGTCAGCTGGGAGAAGGACCTTTGTGGCACCCGGGCCGACAGCAATTGTTCTGGTTCGATATTCTGCAAAAACAATTGCTCAGTCGTCATGAGGGGCGGGCGCTCGCCTGGTCGTTTGACGAGGCGGTTTCCGCCGCAGGCTGGATCAGCGATGCACAGTTGCTGATTGCCAGTGAAACCTGCCTGTTCAGCTTCGACCTGTTGACCGGTGAGCGGACCCCGGTGCAGCCACTGGAGGCAGACAACCCCGAAACACGCAGTAACGACGGCCGGGCAGACCCCTGGGGCGGATTCTGGATCAGTACCATGGGCTGGCAGGAACAGGCCGGTGCGGGCAGCCTGTATCGGTACTACAAAGGTGAGCTTACCAGGCTGGAAGCCAACCTGACCATTCCGAATGCGGTTTGTTTCGCGCCAGACGCTTCCTGCGCCTACTGGACAGACACCAAGGAAGGGCAGCTGTGGCGGCAGCCACTTGAACCCAAGCACGGCTGGCCAAAGGGTGAGAAGCAACGGGTCATCGATTTTGCAGCCCAGGGGCTGAATCCGGATGGCGCCATTGTTGATGCCAGAGGCGATATCTGGAGCGCACAATGGGGTGCGGGGCGAGTCGTCCGCTACAGCCCCGAGGGCACAGAGCTGCAGGTAGTGGCGGTACCCACACCACAAACCACCTGCCCGGCTCTGGGGGGCGAGCTGCTGGATACACTCTTTGTAACCACGGCAGCGAGGGGTCTCGGGACAGATGATAGCGCTGCCGGGTGCCTGTTTCAGGCCCCGGTGGGCATTCGCGGCCAGGCTGAACATCAGGTAATGCTTGCAACCGGCTAGTCAGAGGGCGGGGCGCGTTGCATCCGTCTTTTTTGGACGAGCAATTTTTTTTTAAACACAAAGGCAATCAAATCAAGCAGTTAGGACCAGCGTTCGAAATATTTGCATTCCGGGGGTACAGAAACCTTTGACATCATCTGAGGGATCTATATCATCCACCACAGCTTAAAAAGAAAGACGCAAGATAGTTTAATTGCTCGATGCTGGTTTAGTTTTATTCCTGCCTTGAAGTTCTTAAGTACGTCAGCTCCAATTTTTATGCTAAAAGAGCTCAATTACGGGCACAATGATTAATTG
>DASSWT010000329.1:0-2006 GCA_035704555.1 Saccharospirillum sp.
ATGACAGCGGTGTGCCCTTTGATGATGCCAGTGGCGACCGCTTACGCAGTTGGCTTGGCGTAGATCGGGCCACGTTTTACGATCCGGCCCATTTTGCCATTGTACCCATGGGGTTTTGTTACCCCGGTAAGGGCAGTGGCGGCGATGCGCCGCCGCGGCCGGAATGTGCGGAGCAATGGCATGCGCCCCTGCTTGAAGCCCTACCCAATATTCAGCTGACCCTGGTGCTTGGCCGCTATGCGCTGGCGTATCACTTGCCGCAGTATCGGCGCAGCACGGTTACGGAAGCGGTTCGCCATTGGGAGGATGTATGGCCCCGGTACCTGCCACTGCCGCACCCCAGCCCGAGAAATCAGGCCTGGTTCAAGCGCAACGTCTGGTTTGAAGATGAGTTGCTGCCGAAACTGCAACGCCGGGTCAGGCAACTTACCGTGCCATTGAGCTGATCAGCGATACACGGACACAATGCGATCTGCCGCTTCCTGGTAGCCAGGTGAACGCAATACACTGTCTGCCCGTTCAATCAAAGCTCTCGCGTCGGGATGGCTGCGACGCAGGCCGAGATGAAACGGGATGCGCGCGTTGGGAATGAAGTCCACCGGGTGAAAGGCCAACTGGCCGTTATAGCCCAGGCGACGGGCAATGGCGACGGCCTGCTCCGGTGGCATCACCAGAAAATCGCCCGTCTGGCGGCGCACCAGCAGGTGCATCATGGTATCAAGCTGGCCCACCAAAATGGTCTCCAGACAGGCTGGAATATTGTCACGTTCCCATTCGGCGCCCTGCTGGCCAATGAACACCAGGCCGGACAGATCGTCAAAGCTCCGAGCCGATTCGAGGCGATCCCGCTGGAGGTGATCATGGCGATACACCAGGTAGCCAATGTCGATGTTATAGACTGGCGTCTGGCTGAACAGGGCGTATTCCCGTCGTTCTTCAGAGGGGTAGGTCACAAAACCATCAATCTCCCCGGAGGCTACCCAGCGCTGCATGCGCACCCAGGGGCCGGCGTCCATTCTCAGCGTTTCACCGGGCAGCCGGCTGAACAGCTCAGTCGTCAATTCCGGAATGATGCCCCGGACGCCCTGAGGCCCGCTGTCACTGATGGGCGCCTCATCTTCGGCAAACCCCAACAGCCAGTCGTCGGCCGTGGCCGGAACCAGCGCTGTTGTAAGACCCAGCCCCAGAACCAAAGCTACAGGACGCAAACAAGTACGACGGTGTCTGAATACCCGCCGTGTCAGTGCTTTGAAAGCAGCCGCTTGCCATGGCAAAGATGATTGCTTCATTCGATATTCTGCACCTGCTCACGCATCTGTTCGATCAATACCTTCAGGTCCACCGACGCCTGAGTCACCCGGCTGTTGGTGGCCTTGGAACCCAGGGTATTGGCTTCACGGTTGAACTCCTGCATCAGAAAGTCGAGCCGGCGGCCGATGGCGCCCTTTTGTTTGAGGATATGCCGAACTTCACGGGTGTGGGTCACCAGGCGGTCGAGCTCTTCGGCGACGTCGGCTTTTTGGGCCAGAATCACCACTTCCTGTTCGAGCCGGTCCGGGTCCAGGTCAACCTGCAACTGGGCGGCTTTGGCACTCAGGGACTCGCGGAAACTGGCCACCCAGCCCGGCATTTCTTCACGCAGCACCGCGACAATGGCGTCGATCTCATCGAGCCGGTCGCTGATCATCTTGCCCAGTTCCTGGCCCTCGCGGCGACGGTGCGCCATGAAATCGGTAAGGGCAGCATCGAACAGGCTGCGCATGGCGGTGAACACTGCTTCCATGTCCACTGCTTCCTCGGCGAGGATGCCGGGGTACTGCAGCAATGCCAGCGCATCCGGCATCGGGCTGTTGGAGACGTTGTCACGCACCTTGTGCAAGGCGGCGTTCAGGGCCTGCAGCCGCTCGATGTTGACGTCCAGCCCGGCGCTGGCCTGGTTCGGGTAGAAGCGTAACTGAACATCGACCTTGCCGCGTTTGACCTGCTTTTTAAGCGCCTCACGCAGC
>DASSWT010000350.1:0-17338 GCA_035704555.1 Saccharospirillum sp.
CCAGAAACGAAAAAACCCGCGCGAGGCGGGCTTTTGCGAATGGTGCCGGCACCAAGAGTCGAACTCGGGACCTACTGATTACAAGTCAGTTGCTCTACCAACTGAGCTATGCCGGCAACGGGTGCGTAATATAAGGAAAACCCCTGTGCTCGTCAACAACCTTTTGATTCGCAACAAGTTTTCTGGCAATTATTTTTTCTTGATCTGGGCTTCGATCTGGTCCAGCTTGATGTGGCGCACGTCTTTGCCCTTCACCAGATAAATCACCGACTCCGCCACATTGCGGGCGTGATCGCCGATCCGCTCCAGCGAGCGCAGCGACCACATGACGTTCAGCGCCCGGGTAATGGTGCGCGGGTCTTCCATCATAGTGGTCACCAGAGTGCGGATGGCCGTGCCGTATTCCAGGTCGACCGCCTGATCCTGCTGCAGCACATCAAAGGCGCTGTCGATATTCAGGCGAGCAAAGGAATCCAGCGACTGTGAGACCATTTGGCGGACTTTCTCGCCGATGTGGCGCAGCTCAACGTAGCCCTGCGGGCCCGAGCCCGTGTCGGCCAGTTCCAGCGTATGTTTGGCGACTTTTGAGGCCTCGTCACCCATGCGTTCCAGGTCGTTTACTGCCTTGGTGACCGCAATCACGAAACGCAAATCGGAAGCCGCCGGGTGGCGCAACGCCAGAATGCGGGTGCATTCCTCGTCGATCTCCAGCTCCATATCGTTCACCGTCTTGTCGGTGTCGATCACGCGCTGAGCCAGGGCCGTATCCATTTCCATCAGGGCTTTCAATGCATCTTCGACCTGCTGCTCAACCAGGCCACCCATTTGCATCAGGTTCTTGCGGGCCTCTTCCAGCTCGGCGTTGTATTGAGCTGAGGTGTGGCGGTCAAAATGTGTCTTATCCATGGTGTCTCCCTCTCCGGTCAGCCGAAGCGACCGGTGATGTAATCTTCAGTCAGTTTGTGATCCGGCGAGGTGAAAATCTTGTCGGTGTCACCCACTTCAATCAGTTTGCCCAGGTGAAAATAGGCGGTGCGCTGTGATACACGGGCCGCCTGTTGCATGCTGTGGGTCACGATCGCAATGGTGTAGTTTTCCGACAGCTCAGCAATCAGCTCCTCAATACGCGCAGTGGCAATCGGGTCCAGCGCTGAGCAGGGTTCGTCCATCAGAATCACTTCCGGTGATACGGCGATGGTGCGGGCGATGCACAACCGCTGCTGCTGACCACCGGAAAGGCCGGTGGCTGGCTTATCCAGCCGGTCTTTGGCTTCATCCCAGAGGCCGGCCTTGCGCAGTGCGGTTTCGACCACTTCATCCAGCTCGGCCCGACGCGACACCAGGCCATGAATGCGCGGGCCGTAGGCGACGTTGTCGTAAATCGACTTGGGAAAGGGGTTTGGCTTCTGGAACACCATCCCGACCTTCGCCCGCAGCTCGACCACATCCATGCTCTTATCGTAAATGTTGTCGCCGTCGAGGATGATTTCGCCCTTTACCCGGCAGATGTCGATCGAATCGTTCATCCGGTTCAGGGTGCGCAAAAAGGTCGATTTGCCGCACCCGGAGGGGCCAATCATGGCGATGACTTCATTCTTGCCAATATCGAGACTGACGTTGTGAATGGCCTGATTATCGGCATAAAACACATCCACATTGCGCGCACTCAAACGCGGATCGTCCAGCATTGGGTCGCCCACGGTCTGGGTCCAGTCGCCGATATCAAACTGATCGGGTTCGGTCTTGGCTACGGTCACGGTTTCGGCCTTCTGTTCTGAATACTGATTGGTAATAGTCATGGTTTACGGTCTCCCCGGTATCGCCTACCAGCGGCGCTCAAATTTGCGTCGCAACAGGACGGCCAACAAATTCATCAGCGCCAGGAAGCCCAGCAGCACCATAATGGCGGCTGACGTCTTGGCGATAAAGGCCCGTTCCGGACTGTCCGACCAGATATACACCTGAACCGGCAGTACCGTGGCGGCATCGGTGAAGCCCTGGGGTACATCCACAATGAACGCCACCATACCGATCATCAGCAGTGGCGCGGTTTCGCCCAGTGCCTGGGCCATCCCAATGATAGTGCCGGTCAGCATGCCCGGCATGGCCAGCGGCAATACGTGATGCAGGGTGACCTGCATTTTGGAGGCGCCCAGACCCATAGCCGCATCCCGAATGGAGGGAGGAACCGCTCTGATAGACGCCCGGGCCGAAATAATAATGGTCGGCAGCGTCATCAGCGTCAGCACCAACCCCCCAACCAATGGGGCCGACCGGGGCAAGCCAAAGAAATTAATGAACACCGCCAGACCCAGCAAACCAAACACAATGGACGGCACCGCCGCCAGGTTATTGATATTCACTTCAATAATGTCTGTCAGGCGGTTTTTAGGCGCGAACTCTTCCAGATAAATGGCCGCCGCTACGCCGATGGGAAACGACAGCGCCAGCGTCACAATCAGGGTATAGAATGAGCCTACAACCGCGCCCCAGATGCCAGCGGTTTCCGGGTCCCGCGAGTCGCCGCGGCTAAAAAAGGTGGTGTTGAATCGACGATCGATCTCACCACTGGCCTGCCACTCATCGATCCATTGCAGTTCCTGATCGGTAACCCGACGCTCATCCGCAGGTAACGTCCGGTCAATGGTGCCGTTCAACACCAGATCAAGATCGTCGTCGGCCAGTACCCAGAGCGTTTCGGTTTCACCCAGTAAGTCGGGGTTTGCGATCAGGCGATCACGCACTTTGTAACCGGCCGCATTGCTGACCAGCGACATCAGCTCCCGGGTTTCGTTCCGGCCACTGACCTCGGGAAACCGATCCAGCAACGATTGTCGCACTGCGTTGTCGAAATCAGCAAAGCGCAACTGTTCAGGGTCGGAGGCATCATCGATGTACAGGGCCTCCGGGTCGTAGGTGATGTCCAGTTTGATGTAAGTGCTCTGGAAGGCGGGTATCCCCTGGCTGAAGATGGTCACCAGCAGAACCGCCAGAAACGCGAGCCCGCCGGTGATCGAGGCGATACCGTAGGCCTTGAACCGGCGCTCGCGATTGTAGCGCTGCTTCAGGCGAGCGTGCAGACGTTCCTGTTTGACGGTTGCCATCCGCTCAATGGCATTCAACGGTTGATCAGTCATATTGTTCACGGAACCTCTTAACGATCGACATGGCAACAATGTTCAATAGCAAGGTGGTAATAAACAGCATCAGGCCCAGGGCAAAGGCCGCCAGGGTTTTCGGACTGTTAAACTCCTGGTCACCCACAAGCAGGGTCGCGATCTGCACTGTTACCGTGGTCACCGCTTGCAACGGGTTTACCGTCAGGTTGGCGGCCAGACCGGCGGCCATGACCACAATCATGGTTTCGCCGATAGCGCGTGACGCGGCCAGCAGCACCCCACCCATGATGCCTGGCAACGCGGCCGGAAATACCACCTGGCGGATGGTCTCGCTCTTGGTGGCACCGAGGCCGTATGAACCGTCGCGCAGGCTGTTGGGCACCGCGTTGATCACATCGTCGGAAAGCGACGAGACGAAGGGAATGATCATAATACCCATCACCAGGCCAGCCGCCAGGGCGGACTCGGCGGATACGCCATCAAACCCGATACCCTGAAAGAAATCCCGCACCAGGGGAGCCATCGTCAGCGCTGCGAAAAAGCCGTAGACCACCGTCGGAATGCCCGCCAACACTTCCAGCAGGGGTTTGACGATGGCACGCACCTTCGAATTGGCATACTCAGACAGGTAAACGGCCGACATTAGCCCCAGTGGCACCGCGACAAACAGAGCAATGGTGGCGATCAGCAGGGTGCCGACAAAGAGCGGGATGGCACCAAAAGCCCCGGACGAGCCGATTTGATCGGCACGAATGGCAATCTGCGGGCTCCACTTGGTACCAAATACGAAATCGAAGAAGGGAATCGCCTGGAAAAACCGAATGCTCTCGAACAAGACCGACAGGATAATGCCAATGGTGGTAAAGATGGCAATGGTCGAGCACAGCATGAAGAAGCCTTTCAGAACAACCTCAAACTGGGGCCGGGCCCTCAATCTAGGACTGGTTCGCAGCCAGGCATAAGCCCCACCCAGTATTGCCATCACCACCGTCAGCACGACCTTGCCAAACTGACTGCTGGCGGAAAGACGCTGCATCATATCCCCGGCCTGGATCAGGTCCGGATATTGGGCGCCGTCGATGGTGCCCAGCTGGATGTTCTGGATCAGGCTGAAAGTCAGGCTCAATTCCGCCTTCGAGACATTGAGGTACTTTTCTGGCAGCGTTGCCTGCACCGCCCCCCGGATAATGGGGTCTTCCATCACTGACCAGACGATCAGCACGATCATGGCCGGAATCAGCGTCCAGACCGCCGCCATCAGGCCGTAGTAGTTGGGCAACGAGTGCAATGTCTTGATCCCGCCTTGCGGCTGGGCCAATTGCACCGAACGTTGTCGACCCAGCCAATAGGACACCAGGGTCAACGCCAGCACGATCATAATCAGGGTCGATGTTTGCATCCAACCACTCCTCGGAACATAAAAAACGTCTCGGTCAGTGCTCTGAGAAAGAACACTGACCGGGACATTCGACACAGACGTTTACTTCGGGCATCTCTTTGGCAGCGCGTATTCTCTCAGAAAATACACCCGGAAGAACCCTCTTACCCTAAACACCAAAAGGAGGGCCGGGCGACCGGACCTCCTTTCCAGGGGCCCGGTGCAGTACCCGGCCCAACCTTCAGACTTACAGTGACACGTCGCGCATTGCTTCAACGTTGCTGGTCATACGAGCGTATTCAGCGCTGTCCAGCGGGATCAGGCCACGGCTAACCAGGTAACCGTTGGAACCAATTGCCCGACGGCTGGTGAACTCGGCTACGTATTCCTCGATACCAGGAAACACACCAACGTGCGCTTTCTTGACGTAGAAGAACAGCGGACGTGAAACCTTGTAGGAACCATCAGCAATGGTCTCGAATGTCGCTTTCACGCCATCCACAGCGATGGATTTAACTTTGTCAGAGTTCTGGTCAAGGAACGAATAACCGAAGATGCCTACCGCATTCGGGTCGTTAACCAGACGTGAAACGATCAGCGTGTCGTTCTCACCGGCTTCAACGAAAGCGCCATCTTCACGCATGGTGGCACAGACTTCTTCCATCTTGTCTTCGTCGCTGTCGGCCAGTGAAGAAATGGCGTCGAACTCCTGACAGCCTTCTTCCATAACCAGCTCAACGAAGGCATCACGGGTACCGGATGACGGCGGTGGGCCAAAGACGCGGATTTCGGTATCTGGCAGGCGGCTATCGATGTCGTTCCAGGTCTCGTACGGGTTGGTTACCAGACCGGAACCGTTCGGGTTCGGCACAGTTTCAGCCAGCGCCAGGAAAATTTCTCCCTTGCTCAGGTCGAGCTCTGCACCATTAACGCTGTTGGCGACAGCCAGTCCGTCGTAACCAATCAGCACTTCAACGACGTCTTCAACGCCATTGCTGGCACAAAGATCAATTTCAGACTGCTTGATGCGGCGTGATGCGTTGGTGATGTCTGGCGTGCTTTCGCCAACACCCTGACAGAACAGGTTCAAACCACCGCCTGAACCGGTTGATTCAATGGTCGGCGTTGAGAAAGAGGTGGTCTGCCCGAAACGCTCGGCAACAACAGACGCGAATGGGAACACAGTAGAAGAACCTACAATGCTAATCTGGCTACGGCCTTCGGCCTGTACCGTTGCGAAGCTGGTAGCGGCGGTGGCAAGTGCCAGGGCGCCAATCATTTTCTTGTTCACTGGTAAACCTCCAGTCAGTCTTTGGTTTTTCTCGGTGCTCCCAACTGCGAACTGGCAACTGGGTCACAACCTCGAAGCTCGAGAGGGATGCTAGAGCTCAGATGTGACAAGGATATGTCTTTGATATGACAGTATTGTTACAGCTGTCATAAAAACAGCATGATCGACAATAGCGGCTTTACCGGCGTAGTCAAAAGCGCCCCCACTCCCGTATACTGAAGCCCGATATCTTCCTGCAAAGCTGGCCGGATAGCCCCACCCGGCCTGGCTTTGGTTGCCATGACGACGTTAGGAATACCATGAAAAAACTGGACGAAAACAACCCGACGCCCCGCGGCGAACTGCAACTGCGAGTCGTTGCCCAGCCCAAAGACACCAACACCAATGGGGATATTTCCGGTGGCTGGCTGGTCACCCATATGGACATGGCCGCCAGCATCGCCGCCAGCCGGCTGGCGCACGGCCGCACCACCACCATGGCGATCGGTGAAATGTCGTTCGTGCGGCCGGTTCGTGTGGGCTCCGTCATCTGTTGTTACACCCGCATTCTGGGCATGGGCCGTAGCTCGATCCGTATTGGCGTGGAAGTCTGGTGCCGGATGCCCGAAGACGAGGAACGTCAGAAGGTCACTGAGTCGGAGTTTGTTTACGTCGCGATAGACGACAATCGTCGTATTCGGGCCTTACCCCAAGCCAGTCAGAACGAGCCTATGAACTGACCGGACGTCTCTCAGCCACACAGGTTAGTACTTACCCACCTTAAGACTCACTATTCGTGGCCCTGCACTTTTTGTTCTGCTCGTTGCAGACAAAAAAATGTGAATTAGCTCGCACGTGACGTTTTTATTACAGCCTCAGCTCTCTATAATGCGCCCCCACTTCTTACTTCGATGCGACAGAGGAAAGCACCATGGCTGACAGTCCATTGATGGCCCTCTTTGGCCGTTCCCCGGTCAAGCCCATGCAGGAGCACATGCAGAAAGCGCATGCCTGCGTGGTCAGACTGGTCGACTTTTACGATACGGCCGCTACCGGTGACTACGTGGCGGCAGAAGCGATTCGCCAGGACATCGCCGAACTCGAAGGCGATGCCGACCGGATGAAAAAAGACATCCGCATGCACCTGCCCAACAGCCTGTTCATGCCGGTACCCCGGTCAGACCTGCTCGAACTGCTGACCCACCAGGATAAACTCGCCAACCGCGCCAAAGACATTGCCGGCGTCATGCTCGGCCGGGAAATGACCATCCCGGACCCGATTCAGCCGCTGATGCGGGAGTATCTGGAGTCATCGATCAACACCAGCCAGAAAGCCGCGGACGCCCTGGCCGAACTGGATGAGCTGTTCGAAACCGGGTTCAGCACCAAGGAGATCAAGCTGGTCAGTGGTCTGCTCAACGATCTGGACGATCAGGAGCACCGGGCCGATGAACTGGAAATCCGGGTGCGCAGAGCATTGCGCGCTGTGGAAAAGGACTACCCCCCGATTGATGTGATGTTTCTGTACCGGGTGATCGAACTGATCGGTGACCTGGCGGACGTCGCCCAGCGCGTCGGTTCCCGCCTGCAGATTCTATTAGCCCGCTGACGCAACGCCCGAAGCGGCTTGCCTCAACCCATGCTCACTGAGAAGAGGAATACCCCATGACCGTCATTGCAGAATACGGCCAATGGTTCGTCTTACTTGCCTGCCTGTTTGGCTTTTTCATGGCCTGGGGGGTTGGCGCCAACGACGTTGCCAACGCCATGGGTACGTCGGTCGGCTCCCGTGCCCTGACGGTAAAACAGGCGATCATTATCGCCATGGTCTTTGAGTTCGCCGGGGCCTACCTGGCAGGTGGCGAGGTCACCAGTACCATCCGCAAAGGCATTATTGACGCCAATGTCATGGCCGGGTCCCCGGAGTTGCTGGTCTACGGGATGATGTCGGCACTGCTGGCGGCGGGCATTTGGCTGGTAATCGCCTCTATGATGGGCTGGCCGGTCTCAACTACCCACTCCATCGTCGGCGCCATAGTCGGCTTTGCCGCCGTCGGCATCGGCGTCGAGTACGTGCAATGGGACAAGGTGACGTCCATTGCCATGAGTTGGGTGGTATCACCCGTGCTCGCCGGTACTCTGTCCTTCTTTATTTTCCGCAGCGTCTACAAGCTGATTCTCAACACCGACGACCCCTTTCTGAACGCCAAGCGCTACGTGCCCGGTTACATGTTTCTGACCGCCTTTATGATCAGCATGGTGACCTTCACCAAAGGCCTCAAACACGTCGGTATTGGCCTGTCATTTGGTGAAAGCATCCTGATCAGCCTGGCGGCAAGCTTCGCCGTCATGTTGCTTGGCGTGGTCTTGTTGAAACGGGTAACGGTCGACGAAGAGGCTGATCGTCATTTCCGCTTCGCGTCGGTCGAAAAAGTCTTCGCCATCCTGATGATTTTTACCGCCTGTGCCATGGCTTTTGCCCACGGCTCCAACGACGTAGCCAATGCCGTGGGTCCGCTGGCGGCGATCATCAATGTGGTTGCCAATCAGGGCGATATTCTGGCCGAGTCTGCCATGCCGGCCTGGGTGTTGTTGCTGGGCGGTGGCGGTATCGTCGTCGGCCTGGCTACCTATGGCTACAAGGTAATGGGTACCATCGGCCGCAAGATCACCGAACTGACCCCGAGTCGCGGTTTTGCGGCTGAGCTAGGCGCCGCCACGACCGTTGTTCTGGCCTCCGGCACCGGCTTGCCGATTTCCACTACCCACACTCTGGTGGGCGCAGTGCTCGGCGTCGGCATGGCACGGGGTATTTCGGCACTGAACCTGAGAGTCGTGGGCACCATCTTCGCCAGCTGGCTGATCACTCTGCCCGCCGGCGCCTTCCTGGCGATCATCTTCTTCTTCATGTTCAAGGGTATTTTTGGCTAGCCAACTCCGTGTAACCGCCCCGAGGGGCGGTTACAACCCTGAAGCATACTCTTTCATGACACCCGGCCAGAGTCGTTTGAGGTAGACTGCGCGACTCACTTTTTTTGATCATGACCGATGCGTGTATTCCCCGACCTGACAAAACGGCGCCTGGCTCGCAGCCTGCTCTGGATCGCCGGGGCGGTGTGCCTGCTGAGCGTTGGCCTGACGCTGCCTCTGGCGCTGGTTAATCCGCCTACCACCGCCTACATCCTGCAGGACTCGGGCGACCAGTCGCCCTGGCTGACGCGCTGGACGCCACTGGAACACATCTCGCCCCACTTGCCGCTGGCGGTAGTCGCCTCTGAAGATCAGCGGTTTCCCGACCATTTTGGCATCGACATCGCCGCCATTCGCAAAGCCCTGAATGAAGACCGGGAGCAGCTGCGCGGTGGCAGTACCATCAGCCAGCAACTGGCCAAGAACCTCTACCTCTGGCCCGGTCGCAGCCTGGTGCGCAAGGGCATCGAAGCCTGGATGACGCTGTGGATGGAACTGTTCTGGAGCAAGGCCCGGCTGTTGGAGGTGTATCTGAATGTGGTCGAGTTCGGGCCAGGTATATATGGTGTGACTGAAGCCAGTGACCATTTTTTTGGCAAACAGCCCGCGGCGCTGACGCCTTATGAGTCCTCCCTGCTCGCCGCCGTACTGCCCAACCCCAAGCGCCTGGACGTGGGTCAGCCATCGGCCTATGTGTCGCAGCGCGGCCGGACGATTCGTGAAGCCATGTCTTATCTGGGAGGTCATAGCTATCTTGAGGGGATACTTCCCTGAACGCATGAGCTTTAATGCAAAAACCCGTACAGTATGCGCCTTAATGTCCTGGAACGGTCTCGTCCATGCTGCCACGCCATGCATCCCTCACCCTGCTAGCACTGCTCGCCTTTGCTGCCAATTCTGTGTTGTGCCGGCTGGCACTGGGCACGCTGAGCATTGATGCCGCCTCGTTCACGGCGGTGCGGCTGGTTTCCGGGGCGATCACTCTGGTGGTGATACTGGCGTTGCGGCATCGCGGTGGCAGTCTGTCATCCTTTGTGCTCGCCGGGTCCTGGCGCGGGGCGGGTTTTCTCTGGCTGTACGCGGCCAGCTTCAGTTTCGCCTATATCCAACTCGATACCGCAACCGGTGCTCTGCTGCTGTTTGGCACGGTGCAGCTAACCATGATCATCACCAGCCTGCTGCGCGGCGAACGCCTGACCGGGCTGGAATGGCTGGGCTTGTGGATTGCCGTGGGTGGATTCCTGTACCTCATCGTACCGGGGTTGACAGCGCCGACCCGGCTCGGCTTTATGCTGATGGTCATCAGTGGCATTGCCTGGGGGTTCTACACCCTGAACGGTCGCGGTTCGGGCCGGCCGCTGGCCGATACCGCCGGTAATTTTGTTCGGGCGGCACCCTTTGCCTTGTTGCTGTATCTGCCCTTTACCGATTCCATTCTGATTTCTGCCAGCGGCTTCTGGCTGGCAGTGGCATCCGGCGCACTCGCTTCGGGCATCGGCTACGCCCTTTGGTACAGCGTATTGCCCGCGCTCACCGGCATTCAGGCCAGTGTGCTGCAGTTAAGCGTGCCAATACTGGCGGCGGTGGGCGGTGCGGTGATAGTCCGTGAGTTGCTGACCATGCATTTACTGGTTGCCACCTTGCTGCTGCTCGGCGGTATAGGGGTGTTTCTGGCGGGCCGGGCTAAACAGCCGGCCCGCTGAAACCTGTCTAAATATCCCGTTTACGGGTATGGGTAGAGGGTTCTGCCTCAACCACATCGGTGTTGAACTCATCCATAAAAATATCCCAGAAGGTGAGGAACACTGCCGCGATCAGCGGGCCAATTACAAAGCCATTGATGCCCATCAGGGATATGCCCCCCAATGTCGAGAACAACACCAGGTAATCCGGCAGTTTTGTATCGCGGCCCACCAGAATCGGACGCAGAATATTATCAGCAAGCCCGATGATGATGACACCATACAGCACCAGAACAATGCCGGGCACGATATCGCCAATCGCAAACAGGTAGATCGCTGCGGGAGCCCAGACCAAAGCCGCCCCAACGGCGGGAATCAGCGACAACACCATCATCAGAACGCCCCAGAGGATGGCGGCGGGCATGCCAAGCACCCAGAAAATGAAGCCCCCCAGCGCACCCTGCACCATGGCTACTACCAGGTTGCCCTTTACCGTTGCCCGCGTCACTTCGGCAAATTTATTGAACATACGGCGTTCACGTTCGTCACCCAGTGGCAGCGCCTTAACTAACAGTTCTGTCAGGGTACTGCCATCACGCAGCAGAAAGAACGTGAGATACAGCATCATGCCCAGCTGCAGTACAAAGGTGAGGGTACTCTGGCCAAAGGTCAGGGTCTCCTGAGCCAGATAACGGCTGGCGGTCACGCTGAAATCGGAAATTCTCTGTCGCAGACTCTCGGTATCGATGCCCAGCCGTTCCAGTGTTTCAGGAATAACCGGAAACGCGGTTCGGATCTGGTCCAGATAGGCGCCGGGTTTGAGGTTACCTTCTTCGATGGCCTGATACAGCCCGATCGCCTCGCGCACTACTTGCGACAATACCAGCAGCACCGGTATCACCACGATCAGCACGCAACACAGCAGAGTGGTAATGGCCGCCAGATTGCGGCGCCCGTTGAACCGCCTCACCAGGCGTTGCTGCAACGGATAGAAAATAACAGAGACTGCTGCTGCCCAGAAAATAGCGCCCCAAAACGGTTCCAGCACCAGCCCAAACAGCACCGTGACGATCAGTAAAAAAACCAGAAACGAGCGCGTTTCCATCGATTGCTTCATGTTCTATTCCTTAACCCCTTCAACCCAAGGTCGGCCAGCTTACCTTAAGTTGCGCGAAAACCTAAGGAGCTTGAGAGTGAGCAGCCGGACACAGGTCACATCAGGCTAAAGAGTGGTCTGTAATACCGCCAATTCGTCGATGAATTCGTCACTGTGTTCAACCAGCGCCTGCAGAACGTCCTGCTCATGTTCGGTCCAATCCTGTTCCAGTGCTTCGAGGATGGCCTGGCGCCACTGGGTCTCGGCTTCTGTCAGACGACGAATCAGGCTGCTTTCGTCCGTTAATTGAGTGTGCACCCAATCGGCAATGGCCTCCAGCAAGGCGCGTTCGGTATTGGCGGCCTTGGGCAGGTCGCCGCGTTCACGCTCCAGCATTTCCACATCGAGCAGCAGGGTTTCCCGCCGCACTGCCGTGGTTCTCAACAAACGCTCAAGAGGAGCAGACAGCGTGCTTTGGTCCAGCACATCCTGAATTCGTTCCAGCAACTCTCCGCCCTGGGCATGAATGCCTGCCAGCGCAGCGGTATGGTCATCTCTGAGTATCGGCATATTGGCACTCCTCCGGGCTTGAATTGGCCCTATCTGGCCATGAGTATGGCATTGTTCAATGATTATGCCGAAACCTCTCTTTTTAAAGTGGCCAATAGAGGGCAAAATAGCCGGCTTCTACTCCCTGCCGGCCCTTACCCGCACCGTCACTACAGATTAACCAGCTGTGCCGTATACAAAACCTCCGTTGGCTGACCGGTTGGGGACCCCCCTTCCGGCTCGCGACTGACCGCCAACACCTCACTGTCTATCGATTCCAGCAGAGCCCCGCCCGTCAACTGACGCTGGCCGGCTTCAGGCAACAGCCCCAGCGACACCGGCGCCCGGCCATCGGCGGCTACCAGCCACAGCTCGAAGTCACGTTCCGGGTTGGAGGTAACCTGACGGGTACTGGTTGCCACCAGATTATTGTCTGTAAGGCTAACCGACCACAGGGCTTGCGCTGCGCCATCCTGAATCACCGCTACTTGCACAGGCGCCTGCGGCATTACTCGCAGGGCGCTCCAGCTCACCACGACCAGTGCCAGCATCGCGGCAATGGCCGGCCAGAACCAGGGCCGGATTGTGGCCGCCTGCTGCAGGCGTCTGGCGGCAAACTGATCGGTATCACTGGAGCCAAGGTCGCCCGCCGGCAGGTCTTCCAGGCCCAGCCTGGCTTCAATTCGTTGCCAGAGCTGGGGGCTTGGCGGAACGTCGTTCAAACTGGCCCCCAGCGCATTCAGGTCTCGCTCCCACTGCCAGATGGCCTGGCGGACCCGGTCACTGGTCATCATCAGCCGTTGCAGCTTGAGCCGGGTTTCAGCATCGAGCGTGCCGAGCACGTATTCAGCGGCCAGAGTGTCGAGCCGTCTATCGGACAGTTGCTGTGTCATTCCAGGCACCGTTTAAGTTGTTGCAGGCCACGACGGATCCAGCTTTTGACCGAACCCAGCGGCAAATCAAGCTGGCCGCAGACTTCCTGATGAGTCATACCCCGAAAATAGGCCAGTTGTATCGCATGGCGCTGCTGGTCTTCCAGCTCATCAAGGCATTCGTCGATGCGCACGCGGGCACGTCCGGCATTCAGCGCGCCCTCTGGCGTGTCATGGTCTTCAGGCTCGTCGGCCAGCTCCAGGTCGCCATCGGTCAGGTGCTCCCGCCGCGCCTTGGAGGAGCGCAGCAAATCAAGACACCGGTATCTGACGATGCTGATCATCCAGGTCAGCACAACGCCCTTCTCCGCTCTGTACTCTGCGGCGTTGTGCCAGATCCGTACAAACGCATCCTGTACGGCGTCCTCGGCCAGGTCACGACGTTTCATCATGCCCAGACTCACCGCGTACAATTTTCCGGAAGTCTGGTCGTAGAGCTGACGGAAGGCCATGGCATCGCCCTCGGCTGTTCGCATCAGAAGCCTTAGGTTGTCGGTCTCATTCATTGAAACAGGTCGCTTTTTTGGTTTTATTGAGTGTAACGGTAGATACTCCTTGGCGCGCCATCTGGATGCAGCGCTCTGGTTGAAAAACAACCAAACTGCCCTAAACTAGTAAGTTCAGTCTGAATAGATTGTTAGGAGGTTTACAGATGGTGACGGACGTAACGGGTAGCAACGCAACCCTGGGTTCGATCAATCGGCCGGAGCCCCGGACGCTTCAGGCGCCCACCCCTGCCCGGCAAGAACCTTCAACTCTGGAGCGCCAGGTCCCGGCACCGGATGTTCAGGTAGACACCCGGCTCGACCCGCGCGCTATTTCCGAACGGTCGATCGTGCAGGAAGCCTCCAGTCTGGCGATTTCCCAGCAAAGCCGGGGCGAACTCGCACTGGAGATACGATTCGAGCTCGACCAGCTGCCGGAAGGGGGCGATTTCGAGCTGCCTGAAAGCCTTCAGCAGCTGGCTGATGAGGCCATTGAAACGTTACAGGTCATCCGGGAGCGCGCCCTGAGTGAACCCTTCGGGTTGGGGATCGACGATCTGGGGCCGCTGGCTGACGACAACTTCTTTATCCGCGACCGGGGTGACCTGAGTGCGCTTGAAGGCACTGTGTCCGCGCTTGAGCGGTTCTCGGACTTTGAAACACCAAGGCTGAATGAGCTTGAGCTTGAATTCAATGCCTTTCAGGATGAACAGCTGACGCCGGGAAACCCTGCCATCACCTCGGCCAATGAAGCTGAAACGGTGGCCACGGCGGTGCAACAGCAGCTGTCGTTCTCAAACATCACCGATGCGAACGGCCTGACCAGCATTGAGGCGACACCGGTGCTGGACGCCCTGCAAAGCGACCCGGCCCCCGCTATCTGACCGGATAACCCGCTGGCAAGGGTGGCTGAGTAATCAGCCGCCCTTGCTCTGGCCGGACATATTGAATTGCAGGTAGAGATTAATCTGGTTGGCAACCAGTTGCAGTTCTTCAAACTGACGCTCACTGAGCGTGCCACCGTCGTTATCCGCGTAAATTACCCCCACCAGCCGCTCCGGTGAGTCCAGCGGCACCATCATGCCGTCAACAGAGCCGAGCAAGCGTCGCATAACACCGTCTGTGGGCGTTTTTCGGGTGAACCAGCGCGGTTCGGGTGCTTTCAGAAAGACCGTCAGGGTTTCCTCGGGCTGCAGTGTGTTCAGATCCAGTTTCAGGACATCCCGCCACCGTGCCACGTCATCCCCTGCCACGATTACCGGCTCCAGTCGATTATCACGGGCTGAACTCAGCCACAATGCCACGCGGTCGAAACCGGCACCGCGATGCAGCGCATGCACAGCCAGTTGCAGCAAACGGGGCAAGGGCTCGACGTCCATGATGCAGCGGCTGATGCGGTTCAGAAAGCGCTGCATGTCATAGTCGGTCGCTTCCGCCTGAGTGGCATCCCCTTCAATGTCTTCGCGATGCGGCAGGGCCTGTAACAACCGTTCGGCACCGTAGGTTGCCGCCACGGAAGAGGCTTCTTCGGCCATCAGCAGTATGTGTTCGCGCACATCGGTGCTGCTGCGGTCCTGAAACTGGCTGATGCGCTGAATGACCTTGCGCATTTCAGGGTGATCGATGCCCAGATGAATGGTCCGGCTGATTTCATCGCCGAACTGCACCGACCGCACCCAGGGATCCGAACTGTTGGTGTCTTCGCTGGCTTTCAGTACCAGGTCGCCCAAGCCCCATTCCTGAATCAGTGCCCGGTTCAGGGTACGCACCCCCACGCCCAGGTGTTCCAGTGCCAGGCCGTGCGCCCCGGCCGGGTTCAGGTCACGGTCCGCCATAAAGGCTTCCACTTCAGGTCGGCCGGTGGCCAGCAGGGCCAGATCACCCAGCCTCAGCAGCAGCGCCGCTATAAACACCTCTTCGTGATCATTACCCTTCAGCTCCTGGGCAATGGCCCTGGCCTGAACGGCGGCATGGAAGGAGCGCGCCAGGTTATTGATCAACCGGTCGCGGGGCTTGCCGTCCAGAAAACCGTCGATCAGTGTGGTGGCCAGCGCAATGTTTTTCAGATCCCGATAGCCAATCTGCACGATGGCCCGGGAAACCGTCTTGATCGGGTTGAAACTGCGGTTGTAGTGTACTGAATTGGCAACTTTGAGCACCTGGGAGGTCAGATCCGCATCGCGCAGAACGATCTGGGTAAACTCGTCGGCGCTGCTGTCGTCATCGTCGCTCAGTTCGCAAATTGCCTTCACCACCGAATTGAGCGACGGCAGGTCGAGATTGGCGATTACTTTTAGCCAGCCTTTCAGGCCTCGTACATCATTCATGGCAGGCCCTGTTGCAGTAGAGGATGGGGAAGTCCAGCGCGAAAAACTCCACGACGGCAGACTTTGAACGGGCATCCCTGCCACGGGTCCTGTGTTATGTGGACAGTATAGCTCGGTTAGGGTGTTACTGGCTCTGATTCGGGCTCAAGATAATCGTCGGGGTTCATCACCTCGTCGTACATTGGCACCAGCCGGGCCAGCAAATCGTTCTGGGCACCGGTTGGCACCCCGGCGTCGTCCATCGCCGCTACCAGATCGGTCACCAGCGCGTTGAAATGGCTGTCGTTCAGCTCCATCCCCGCATGTACTTGCGCCATGCTGTCACCGGTGTAGTCACAGGGGCCGTCGCTGACCTGGCACAGTTGCTCGATCAGTTTTTCACGAAACCGGTCGATGTCGGTTTCGGCAAAAAACGGCAACAGGGTGTCGTTGCCGCCAATTTCGAACAGCAGGTTATCGACAATGGTGGTAATACCGTCCTGCTCACCCAGCCGCTCATAGAGTGTCGGCTGGGTCGGTGTGGTGCTGCAGGCTGCGATCACCAGGGTCAGGAACAGGGTTGTTATCAGTCGCATGGAATACATCACCTTCAATTATTGATTTGAACCGACAGATACCAGCCGGCCTGGTCGTCCCAGAGCGCTACCTTCCCAAGGTCGGTATAAGCACCGACAAGCGTGACCTGCTTGCTGGGGAACCAGGCAACGAAGACATCGCTCCAGGCAGACTCGCCCAGATCGAGACGGTCGGGCTTCTGGCGATATTCCATCCCCACCGCCCAGTTTGCCGTCAGGAAAATACCGGCGCTGGCTTCGGCCATCCATTGCGGGTCGGCGCCATTTCCATCGCCAAACCCAAGAAAACCGGTTTCATTCGCATCGGTATAGCGAAAAGTACCATTCAGCAGCAGATTCCTTTCAAATAGTGCGTGCAGGTACAGTTTGGAAGCCGCGAAGTAAAAATCGGTTCCTTCTGATTCCGCACCCGGTATGACAAATTGATTCAGATTCACCTTATGTTGAAGCCCAACCGACAATTGCGGCCAGGGTTCATATATCAAATCACCATAAATTCGGGCCTTGGCGCCGTACACATGCTGCTCTATGACTCTATCCAGGTTATCCACCTGCAACGTCTGCTGCGCAAAGCTGAATTCGAACCGGTTGTTCACCCCGGCATGCACCGCTGCGGTGCCGAGCTGAAAGTCCGGCAGGCCTACGCGGGTCACGCTGGCAGCGGCGCCCCACTCGCCTTCGCTGCCGTAACCACCAATAATAGCCCAGGGCACCAGGCCGCCCCCGGCGGCGCCTTCGATCTGGGTGGCACCTGAAGTGGCCAGAATCTTACTGCCGGCCCAGGCCGGCTGCAGTCCCAGCACCATCAATACAACGAGGGTCAACAGACCTCGGTTCAGGTCCCGTTTAACCATAATTTAACTCCAGTGTTTTTTCATTGAATGCGGTTAACCAGGGTGTCAGCTCAGACACCGCCATCGGTTTGCTCAGGTAATAGCCCTGAATGGCATCGCAC
>DASSWT010000356.1:0-4784 GCA_035704555.1 Saccharospirillum sp.
GTCAGCGTATTGATGCCCAGCGAGACCAGGGTAGTCAGCGACCAGTGATCCGCCTCCAGCGCAAAGCCCATACGCAGCTGTGTGCCCAGAAAAAGACTTTCCGCCAGCATGGGAATGGCCAGACTGGAGGCCCAGACCAGCAGGCCCAGCGTCAGACCACTGACAAACCCCTGGCGGTTCGCCCCGGCCCAGAACAGCAGGCCCAGAATGCCAGGCAGCAATTGCAGCAGGCCGGTAAAGGCGGTGATGCCGAGTGAGGTCAGGTTCTGCACCTGGTTGAGCAACAGATACAGCGCATAGGACAAGCCGATGACCACACCGATCAGCAGACGCCGCACCCAGAGCAGCCAGCGATAGACATCGGCGCTGAAACTGGGCTTGTAAAACGGCAGTACCAGATGGTTCATGGCCATGCTGGCCATTGAGATGGAGGCCAGGACGGTGATGCCCGCCGCGGCAGACAGACCGCCAAGGTAAGCCAGCCAGGTTACCCAGGGTTTGTCGAGCAACAGCCCGATTGACAACGAAAAGTATTCGGGGCTGGTGGTCGACCCCAACGCCTGGCCCGCCCAGAGTATGGGCATTACCGGCAGTGCCATCAGCAGCAGGTAGATGGGCAGCGCCCAACTGGCCATGCGCAGGCGCGACAGGCTGGAGGTTTCCCGGAACAGGAGCTGGAACAAATGCGGCAGGACCAGAGGTGCGGAAATAAACATCAGTAGCAGCGAAAACCACTGAACCGGCTGCAGTGGTGGCGCCTGGGTGCTGGTACCCGGCGCCAGGTTTGACCACTCGGCGATGCCCTGCCAGCTGCCGAACACTTCCAGGGCGGCAACGCCACCAATGACCAGAAAAGCTACCAGCTTGAACAGGGATTCAAACGCCAGAGCGAACATCAGCCCGCGATGTTTCTCGGTCGGTGCTATGTCACGGGCGCCGAACAGGATTGAAAACGCCAGCAAAATCAGACAGATCAGCAACGCCAGCGGCCAGGCCATGGTGTTCGGATCGAGCAGGGTAATGGTATCGGTGATCGCCTGAATCTGCAGCGCGAGCATCGGCAACATGGCCAGAACCACACCCAGGGTGGTCAGAAAACCCACCCAGCGACTGCGGTACCGGAAGGCGAACAGGTCGGCGAGAGAGGCCAGTTGGTAGCTGCGGGCCAGATTGTGAATGGGGCGCAGAATAATGGCCGAGAACACCATGGCGATGGCCAGGCCCAGATAAAACGCCAGATAGCCATAGCCGAGATGATAGGCCAGCCCGACACTGCCATAGAAGGCAAAAGCGCTGCAATAGACACCAAGCGCCAGCAGATAGACCAGTGGGTGCCGGGCGACATTCTGGGGAATCCAGCCGCGCTCGGCGCAATAGGCGGCCAGAAACAGCAGCAGCAAATACCCCAGGCTGACGCTGATCAGAAGTTGCCAGCTGAAGCCCATCAGCGCCGACTCCTGATGTATTCAGCCAGCGCATTGACCATGATCAGCCCTGTCCAGATCAGAAACGGCAGATACCAGAGTTGAGCCGTGCCGGAACCGTCCAGCGTGAATGGCAGCAACAGGTAGAAGGGTAAAATGAACAGTTTGAGTAACAACGACAGTGACATGGGTCGCCCGCCCGTGAATGCGGGCGTTATCCTACCCTGACAGCGACCGGAATTTAAGCGGCGACTGAAGAATTCCGGCCTGTTGGTCGTGGTGCTTCCTAGTCCGGATGGCAGTCTTCCTGTTCCAGGCGCAGTGCCAGATTCTCAAAAGCGGTCAGGGCATTCTGGCAAAATACCTCAAGCAAATGGCGTTCGATCGGGTTCTGGGGTGTCAGGCCCTTGAGATAAAGCAGGCTCAGGTGCAGGCCGTTTGGCCGGTAGAGGCACAGGTAGCCGTTATCCATGTACTGTGAGTGGTAGCCAAGATCAGTGCTGTCGATAAAGGCGCGCACGCCTTCGGGCAACAGCTGTGTGACCGGTACGCCGACTTTGGTGTTATAGGCACCGGTGCCGGCAACAACGGTCAGTTTCCCGGCTTGTTCATGCGCGGCGATGCCTTCGCACAGCGCATAGAGTGCGTCTTCGTCGGGCGAGAGTATGGCGGAAATCTGTTCAAGAATGCCCAATGCAAAATCGGGCAGGAAAGTTTTTTGCTGCAGATGGAGTGACGCACTGAGAATCCGTTCCAGGCCCTGGCGGCTGCGGTCCAGCGCGAGGATGTCGCGGTAACTGCGCAAACAGGAATACAACAGGGTGTGCAGCTTGCTGCGGGTGAGTTCGGTTTTTTCCTTGTAGTCATTGATATCGTAGTCGGCAATGATGGTTTCTTCCGGCGCCTGCCCTGGCTGACCGGTGCGCAACACAATGCGGGTGAAGGTATTGTTCAGGCGGGTGCGAATGATTTCCGCCAGATCCAGCCCGGCGTGGTCCGTTTCCATCACTACATCAAGCAGGCAGAGGGCGATGTCAGGGTGTTCGCGCATCGTCGCTTCGCCTTCAACACAGCTGTAGCTGTGCAGGAAGGTCAGTGGCCGACCGTCAAAGCGAAAATTGCGCAATGCCAGGGTGGTGATGGCATGTACTTCTTCGTCATCGTCGACGATCAGCACTTTCCAGGGCATTGATTGCCCAGGATCTGATGGTGTGCGTTCTCTGGCGAAGGTCAGTTTCTCACTCATGGCGTGGTGTCCGGATGCAAAGTTATAGCCGGTGTCGATTCGACCGGCGTGTAGGGGATGGTGATGATCAGCCGGCACCCTTCATGGGGCGGGCTGTCGAGACGGATTTTTCCGTTCAGTTTACCGGTGACCAGATTGAAGACGATGTTCATGCCCAGGCCACTGCCGCCACTGGCGCGGCGGGTCGTGAAGAACGGATCAAACATGCGTTTCTGTGTCTCCGGCCCCATACCCTCGCCATCGTCTTCATAGATCAGTTCCAGTGTTTTCTTGTGTATCCGGTTATGCAGCCGTATCTGCCCCGGCCGGGTGCTGTCATCGAAACCGTGCAGCAGCGAATTGATGACCAGGTTGGTAATGATCTGCGCCAGCGCCCCTGGCGTTAGCTGCATGACAATATCCGGGTCGAGGTCATTAATGACGGTAACCGGGGTGTTTTTGTATTTGGGTTTCAGGCTGGCCAGAATTTCATCGACGTAAACCTGCAGGTTGATTTCCCGCTGCTCATCACTGGTTTGATCCACAGCCACCTGTTTGAACGACCGGATTAGCTGGGCGGCGCGGTCGAGGTTACTGGACAGCAGCGCACCGGTTTCCAGGCACTCGTGGAAAAAGCGTTCCAGATCCGACCGGGTCAGCGTTTCCTGCTCCAGGTCGCGCTGAGTCTGGCGGGCTTCGGAGGTTAGATGGCTGGCGGCCGTGATGGATACACCCAGGGGGGTATTCACTTCGTGAGCGACACCGCTGACCAGATTCCCCAGCGATGCCAGTTTTTCGCTTTGCAACAATTCATCCTGAGCGATCTGGAGTTTTTCCAATGATTCACTCAGTTCGGTATTACTGCGTTGCAGGGCTTCGGTGCGTTCGCTCACCGTCGTTTCCAGTTCAGTCCGGTATTCCAGCAACTCCTGCTCGTGCTCGATCAGCCGGTCGCGCTGGTCGTTGAACGCCTGGTACAAGCGCCCGATTTCATCTGACCGGGCCTCCAGTGAGGGTTCACGCTGCACCACCCAGGTAGAAACGTCACCTTTGGAGGTGCGTTCAACAAAGTCGGTAAACGCCTTGATCGGAACCGCGACAATGCGGTCGACCAGACCATAGAGGCCGATTAATAACAGGACGATGGTCAGCACGGCTGATACGATGACACCGCCGAGCACCAGCCGCACCTGAGTATCAATCAGGTCGTCGTCACTGCGTAGATAGATCCAGCCGATGGTGGTGTCGACACCATTAAACGCATGGACCACGGGCGTACTGATGAACAGGCCGCCTTCATCATTGCGCTCGGTGCGGGCGTCGACGGGTGTCAGGTCCGGGATGCCCGGGCCCGTTAGATCGCCGAGGTTCAGGCTGATTTCCCCTTCAACACTGCGCACTGCGACTCCTGAGATATAGGGGTCGCGCAGCAGGGCGTTGGCGGCTCGGGTTACCCCGCTGTCATCGAAGGCCCACATCGATTCCTGAATGATGGGCAGCATATTGCCCAATGACGCGTCCACATTCTGATCGCGTAACCCTTCCATGGTGCGATTCAGCGTGGAGTATTGCATCAGGATAGTGACCAGTATGGCAATGGCCACCCCCAGGGTAATGAACAGCAGCAAACGGCGCGCCAGTGAAGCGTGTACGGTCATGGATCAGAACAACTCAACAGCCAGATCTTCCTAGCGTAAACCTGCATTCGGGATCGCGCCAGAAAACAACTGTGGATTGCGTCAAAGGTAGGGTTTTACCCCGGGCTAAACTGGAATGTCGCGACGCGCGTGAAGGTGAGCGGGAGACCACTGGCTAGCGGCTTCAGCCAGCATTCGTTCCGGCGTGTCCCGCTGAATGGTGAGGCCAAGCCAGGGCCAGAGCTGCATCAGGTTGGCGACAGCCTGGTGATCATCGAGTGCCGGCGCAAAATTTTGCTTGCTGAGTTTCTGGCCCGCATGAACCAGCACAGGAAAGTGTGCATAGTTCGGGCATTGCTGACCCAGAGCCCGGTAAAGTGCCCGCTGCCAGAACGTGGAGCTGAGCAGATCGATGCCGCGCACGATGTCGGTCATGCCCTGGTCGCAATCGTCCACGACGACGGCCAACTGATAGGCGAAGAGGCCGTCGCGGCGGCG
>DASSWT010000020.1:0-7047 GCA_035704555.1 Saccharospirillum sp.
TGCAGCCAGTTGAACAGCGTCTCACGCTGCCGGTCACCGGTGGGCCTCAGCCCCTCCAGGTTGGCAATGCCGAGCTTTCGACCCCGATATTCACCGCCAATGATGCGCAGTGAACCAGCGCCCCGGGCAGGGCCCTTTCGAGCAGGTTTGGCCATGGTGTCCTCTTTATTCAAATGTGGGGCGGGGCTGTCAGGGCTGGCTGTTAGCGCGCGCCGCATTGACGTCTTTCAGCGTAATATCCGATAGCCGCTGCTGCTGCGACACCAGAAAATCGGGCGGCAGGTCATAAACCGCCGACGTCACCAGGTAACGGTGAATCTGTTCGGCACTGCGGCTACGCTGCTCGGCCGAAGCCGTGTAAGCAGCCCGGACCGGTTCAAGTTCCGCCGCCGTCACCGGGCTGAATTCCTCCGCACTTAGCGTCTGATTTATCAGCACCTGGGTGGTCGCGGCCCGGTGGTCCCAGCGAATCTGCGGATCATAACCACTCAGGCGCTGCTGTAAAACGCCCACCCAGAGCAAAAAGGCCAGTTGTTCCCGGGTGCCCATCGGCGGGGACTCCAGTCTACCAAGAGATGGCTGGGGAGCAACCTGGTTCTCTATACCCACCCCCTGCAGCGGCTCCAGCAAACTGCTGGCGAGCGCTACCCGCTCATCATCCAGATCGCCCGACAGAATCACCGCGCGGTCGTCACCATCGGGCAACCAGGTGCGCAGAAAATCGACACTGGTCTCAAGGGCGCTCGTATCCGCAGGGTTTACCACCGTAACCAGAAAACGGCCGCCCTGCCGTGAGGTGCGAATGGCAGCCTCAATGGCAATGTCCAGCTGCTCGGAGGGAATCTGATCCTGGGCAATCGTCAGTCGCAGCTGGCGGGCCTGATCCAGATCAACGGTCCAAAGGGTTTTACCCGGGCTCTGCTCATTGGTTAAAACCTCCAGTTCATCGAGCGACCAGGCTTGGGATTCCACGACCTGAGGCGTGTCTGTCTCATCCTGACCTACCCTATTGAGCACCACGATCAATGGGATGGTCACAAAGATGATGATCCATAGGGTACGGCGACTGAAATGAAACATGAGGCGGAGGAAGTTCCTGTGCATGACGGACCAGTTAAACCAATGTACCGAAACTGACCGATTTTCACCATCCCGTGAATCAGTGAAGAGGGTATCCCGGCTGCGCGTTCCCTATCTCCAACTCTTTCCACCGACGGGGAAGTGTGACGACGTGAGCGACTGACTCTGGCTAAATTTGACCAACCAGTGGCTCCCTCTCCCGTCCCACGGGAGAGGGCTGGGGAGAGGGTTCTCTTCTGGTTTTTCAGTATTCAAATAGAAACCACAGTAGTAACGGCTACGCCGTCCCCCTCT
Organism: Saccharospirillum sp.; assembly: GCA_035704555.1. Classification (GTDB taxonomy): domain Bacteria; phylum Pseudomonadota; class Gammaproteobacteria; order Pseudomonadales; family Natronospirillaceae; genus Saccharospirillum. Next base: position 1,375 of record DASSWT010000020.1, read on the forward strand.
CTCTAACTCTCTCCCCCAAGGGTGGAGAGAGGACTGGAATGTGCAGCGCCACGAGCGGCATACACTGGTCAAATGCAACCAACTAATCGTATGGGAAGTGCTGCCAGCGCTCAGCCTTAGGAACTCTACTATCCGTCCCCGGATATAATAAAACTTTGGCTGGCGGGTGCATTTTGCTAGCATAGCCCGGCTTTTATCGCAGTTTTTCTGAACTGCCCGGCAACACAGTGGGCCCAGTCCCGACTGTTGCTCTACACGGCATCGATCCGCAGTTAACCATTCACCCGATTACACAGGCTACAACGTCACCATGCTGGGCTTTGGCAAAAAGAAATCGAAACCCGAGACCGAACAAGTTAAGCCGGAAGCACCGGCCGCCTCCTTCTTTTCGCGCATGCGTCAGGGCCTGGGTCGTACCCGCTCAACCTTTACCGATGGCCTGGCATCGATGTTTCTGGGCAAGAAAAGCATCGACGACGACCTGCTGGAAGAGCTGGAAACCCAGTTGCTGACCGCCGATGTTGGCATTGAAGCAACGGCCGCTATTGTCGACGAACTGACGGATCGGGTCGGTCGCAAGGAACTCAAAGACGGCGATGCGCTATTGTTCGCGTTGCGCGATACTCTGGTGCACCAGCTGCAGCCGGTTGAGTCACCACTGGTGATAGACGGGTCACAAAAACCCTATGTCATTCTGGTGGTCGGCGTTAACGGGGTTGGCAAAACCACCACCATTGGTAAATTAACCAAGAAATTCCAGGCCGACGGCCATTCAGTGTTGCTGGCGGCCGGGGATACGTTTCGCGCGGCCGCGGTCGAACAATTGCAGGTATGGGGCGAACGCAACAAGGTGCCGGTCATTGCCCAGCATACCGGAGCCGACAGCGCCTCGGTGATCTTCGACGCCGTCCAGGCGGCACAGTCACGCGGCGTCGATGTCGTCATTGCCGACACTGCGGGCCGACTGCACAACAAAGACAACCTGATGAACGAGCTTGCCAAGGTAGTCCGGGTGATGAAAAAACTCGATGAAGCCGCACCGCACGAGGTGCTGCTGGTTCTCGACGCCGGTACCGGTCAGAACGCGATCAGCCAGGCCCAGAGCTTTACCGACGCCGTCAACCTGACCGGCCTGGCCCTGACCAAGCTGGATGGAACCGCCAAGGGCGGCGTTATTTTTGCGCTGGCGAAGAAGCTCGGCATTCCCGTTCGCTTTATCGGGGTCGGGGAGCAGGTCGACGATCTGCGCCCCTTCAACGCCCGCGATTTTGTCGACGCCCTGCTGGACACCCGCTCCGAATGATTCATTTCGATCAGGTCAGCAAACGCTACGAAGGGGGTCATGAAGCCCTGTCGAGCATCAGTTTGCACATAGAGAAAGGCGAAATGGTGTTTCTGACCGGCCACAGTGGCGCCGGCAAGAGCACACTGCTCAAACTGATCACCCGCATCGAGAAGGCATCGTCCGGGCAGTTGCGGGTCAACGGTCAGATTCTGAACCGGCTGCGACGCTCGCAGATCCCCCATTTCAGACGCAACCTGGGTATTGTGCATCAGGATCATCAGCTACTGATGGATCAGACCGTTTACGACAACGTCGCCCTGCCGCTAATTATTGCAGGCGAGCATCCCAAAGACGTCACACGCCGGGTGCGTGCGGCGCTCGACAAGGTCGGCCTGCTGGAGCGGGAAAAGTATCGCCCCATTCAACTCTCGGGGGGTGAGCAACAGCGTGTCGGCATAGCCCGGGCGGTGGTTAAGAAGCCCGCCATTTTATTGGCCGACGAGCCGACCGGGAACCTCGATCCGGGCTTGTCGAGAGACATCATGGAACTGTTCTCCGAATTCAACCGCGTTGGCACCACCGTGCTGATCGCCAGTCACGACCTGGGCCTGATCGCCCGGCTGAACTATCGGGTCGCCTCACTGCAAGACGGCAAACTGATGAGTACGCCCTTTGACGGGAGGCGCTCATGAACACCCGGTCAGCAACCCGAACGCCTGTCAAAAAGCCCGCCCAGAGCGGCGCCAACCGCCGTCGTTCCGGCACGTCCGGCAACCGTTCCGCCTGGCTGCGCCACCATAGAGACTGCGCCAGCCAATCCCTGATGCGCCTGCTGCGCAGCCCGGTATCGAGTGCGCTGACCTGGCTGGTTATTGCCATTTCACTGACCCTGCCCACCCTGTTCTACCTTGCGTTGTCGTCCTTGCAGGCACAAACCGAGCAATGGCAGGAAGGCGGCCAGATAACCCTCTACCTGGAACAGGGGCTGGCAGATTCCGAGGGCGAACGACTGACCGGTGAACTGGACGCCCGCCCAGAAGTTGCGCGCGCCTACTACATCAGCGCAGAAGAAGCCTGGGAATCGTTTCAGGCAACGCTGTCGATCAACCGGCAAGCGCTGGGGTTAACCAACAATCCGTTACCCGCCAGTATCGTCGTGGTCCCGTCGCAGCAGAACAGCAGCCAGCTGGAAGCGCTGCAGTTGATCATACGGGGCTTGCCGGAAGTGGAGGATGTACAGCTGGACCTGGCCTGGATAGACCGCCTGAACCGGTTTCTGGAGCTGATCTACAGCATTGTCACCGGGCTGGCTGTGCTGCTCGGCGTTGCGGTATTGCTGGTGGTTGGTAACACCATTCGGCTGGCCATTGAATCACGCAAGGACGAAATCCGGGTCATCAAGCTGCTCGGTGCTACCGAGGCTTTTGTGCGCCGGCCCTTTGTCTACCTGGGTATCTGGTATGGCCTGCTCGGGGGCGTGGCCGCCTGGGTATTGGTCACCGCCGTTGCCTGGTGGTTGCGCAGCCCGCTGACCGCCTTTCTGAGCACCTATGGCATCGAGGCCAATGTTGCCTGGCTGGGCTTCACCGATACCCTGGTCCTGATACTGGCCTCTATTGGTGTTAGCCTGGCTGGCGCTCATATCGCGTTGCAACGCCACCTGAAAGACGCCGAGCCGCGATGAGGCTTGGACAAAAAAACAGCACCTCAATGCGTTGAGACGGTGCTAAGGGGCCGGTAACCGGACTCTGTGTGATGACTATTGGCTATAGCGTTTCGCTATCGAAAACATTAATGTTGATTAATGGTTTGCACAACATTTACCGCTGATACTAGGGTTCAAGAGCCGACTTCTGCTAACATAGTCGGTGAATTAATCTGATTTCCACCGTATGCACTGGTACAAAAACCAATGCTGCCGGAGGAGGGAGAAAACGTGAAACTGAACAACAGTGTTCCTGCGCTTGCTTTGGATTCTCTGGCCCCGGGCCAGAGCCTCGAGTCGTACATTCAGTCGGTCAACACCTTCGACCTGCTGACCGCCGACGAAGAGAAAGAGCTGGCTGAGCGCTTGTACTATCAGGAAGACATCGACGCGGCTCGCCGCCTGGTGTTGTCTCACCTGCGCTTTGTTGTTCACATCGCCAAGAGCTATTCAGGCTATGGGCTCAATCAGGGCGATTTGATTCAGGAAGGCAACGTCGGGCTGATGAAAGCCGTGCGCCGGTTCAACCCTGAAGTGGGTGTGCGCCTGGTGTCCTTTGCCGTGCACTGGATCAAGGCCGAGATTCACGAATACATTCTGCGCAACTGGCGCATCGTGAAAGTCGCCACTACCAAGGCACAACGCAAGCTGTTCTTTAACCTGCGCAGCTCCAAGAAGCGTCTGGGCTGGTTGAACGAGCGTGAAGCACAGGACATCGCCGATGACTTGGGCGTTAACCTGAAAACAGTTTATGACATGGAAGGCCGTCTGACCGCTCACGACGCCACCTTCGATGCGCCGAATGAAGATGACGACGAAGGCCCGGCCATGTTCCCGGTTCATTACCTGCAGGCTCAGGGCGCCGACCCGGCTGCACTGGTCGAGCAGGATAACTACGAGACCGATGCCAACGATCAACTGTTCGCGGCACTCGAAGATCTCGACGACCGGTCTAAAGACATCATTCAGAAGCGCTGGTTGAGCGACAACAAAGCCACGCTGCATGAACTGGCCGATGTTTATGGTGTTTCTGCCGAGCGTATTCGCCAGCTGGAAAAGAACGCCATGAAAAAGGTCAAAAAGGCCATGACCATCGAGTTCTAATCGATCTCGCTGGCCTGAAAAAGCCGCTGCAAAGCGGCTTTTTTATGTCTGCACGATCCATGCTGATCATCGGCTCAAAGCGCATCAGAAAACGTGTCTTGAAACGGAAACCCCGCATTATGCCTACTGTTCGACGACTCACCGCGCTGGGCGCCTTGCTGGCCGGGCTAAGTGTTGCTCTGGGTGCGTTTGGCAGCCATGCGCTGGAAACCATGGTCACCCCGCAGCGACTGGAAACCTGGGATACCGCCGTTCACTATCACATGATTCATGCCCTTGCCCTGCTCTGGCTGGGCCTCTATCTACGACACTTTCCACATCGTGGCGTACTGGTATCGGCGCTACTGATACTTGCAGGCACGCTGATTTTCTCCGGCAGCCTTTATGCTCTGGTCTTATTGGATATTCCTATACTGGGAGCCATAACACCAATAGGCGGGGTACTGTTAATCGGTGGCTGGTTTACACTGGCCTGGCACCTGGCCCGCAGGCACTGACGTACTCAGGAACAACCTTGGAACCCTCATGACCAACGAACTCTCCCCCATCCAACGCAAAGTGCGCAGCTTCGTCATGCGCACCGGGCGCATGACCGAAGGCCAGAAGCTGGCGTTGGAAAACGGCTGGCCGACACTGGGGCTTGATCTCAGTCACGGACCCTATGATCTGTCGCAGGTATTCGGCCGCAGTGCGCCTGTTGTCTTTGAAATCGGGTTTGGCAACGGCGACTCCTTATTGAGCATGGCACAGCAAGCCCCGGAAAAAGACTTTATCGGGGTAGAAGTACACACACCCGGCGTCGGGCGCCTGTTGCATCATGTTCAGGAAGAAGGCGTTACCAATCTGAGAGTCTGCAAAGAAGATGCGGTCGAGTTTCTGACTCACTGCATGACCGACCACAGCCTTGATACCGTGCAATTGTTTTTCCCCGACCCATGGCACAAGAAACGCCATCACAAGCGACGCATTGTTCAGCCAGAATTTGCCGCTTTGTTGCGCAAAAAGCTGAAGCCCGGTGGCACTTTCCACATGGCCACTGACTGGCAAAACTACGCCGAACACATGCTTGGTGTTATGGAAGCCGCCGAAGGATGGGAAAATACGCAGGGGAGCGGCCGTTATCTACCCGGCCGACCCGAGCAACGGCCCGAAACCAAATACGAGCGACGTGGCATCCGCCTGGGGCATGGGGTCTGGGATCTGGAATTCAGAACCGCCTGAGCCGCACTCAGTGGTCTGGCGAGACGTAACCGGGCCACTGGCACAAGCAGCCTTCCCGTTGCGACAACCTGAACCCCAGGCTCTGATACAAGGCACTCGCATGGTAGTCGGCATCGGCAATGATGATTTGCCGGCTGGCCCTGGTGGCCACCCATTGCGCCAGGTGATGGATCAGCGTGCGGGCAATGCCCCGATTTTGAAAATCAGGTATGACCTGAACTTGCTGGTAGCGTGCCAGGTCATTCAAGGCAAACACTCCGGCATAGCCCACCAGACGGTCGCCGTCGAAAGCACCAAAAAAGTCGCCATAACCTTTTCGTTCCAACCGACGGTACGTTCTTTCGCGGCCAGCAAGGTA
>DASSWT010000058.1:0-65015 GCA_035704555.1 Saccharospirillum sp.
AATGGCGGAACGGACGAGACTCGAACTCGCGACCCCCGGCGTGACAGGCCGGTATTCTAACCAACTGAACTACCGCTCCACGGTATTGGTGGGTGTGAACGGGATCGAACCGCTGACCCTCGCCTTGTAAGGGCGATGCTCTCCCAGCTGAGCTACACACCCAGATAAAACTGGATACAATGCCTCCCGGCCTTATTCGCTTTCTAGTAATTCTACTTCCCAAGACGGGAAAATGGCGGAACGGACGAGACTCGAACTCGCGACCCCCGGCGTGACAGGCCGGTATTCTAACCAACTGAACTACCGCTCCACACTCAGTTTTAAGTCCTGCGACCTGTACCTTTCTATTTAACCTTTTTCACTTCTTGTTAAAAGAAGTGGCGGAACGGACGGGACCCGATCGGACTGGCGCTCCAGAACGCGACCAAGGTCTTACCTTTCCTTCTACCTTTTCACCTCTTACTAGAAGAAGTGGCGGAACGGACGGGACTCGAACCCGCGACCCCCGGCGTGACAGGCCGGTATTCTAACCAACTGAACTACCGCTCCACGGTATGGTGGGTGTGAACGGGATCGAACCGCTGACCCTCGCCTTGTAAGGGCGATGCTCTCCCAGCTGAGCTACACACCCACACCAATTTGGATACAATGCCTCCCGGCCAAAACATCTGGTTGATGAGTCCAAGGCACTTCGTGCCCCAGCTGCACCCTGCGGGCATAAAAGCTACACACCCACACCAAACAGATACAATGCCTCCCGGCCCCTCCCAAAGACCACTATGTGATCCTCGAAAGTGGAGCGCATTTTAGCGATTTTCCCAATTAAGTCAAACGTTTAGCGCAGATTATTTTACCAGAAACAGGACCATATCAGGCCAGTAGGTGATCAGCAGCACGACGCCCATCAGTACCAGCATCATCGGCAAGGTCGCCACATAGAGCTCAGTAATGGAGCGCTTGAAGCGGTAACTGGCGATGAAAAGGTTCATACCCACAGGGGGCGTGAAGTACCCGATCTGCATGTTAGCGACAAAGATAATACCTAAATGGATAGGGTCAATACCGTATTCCAGCGCAACTGGCAGAATCAGCGGTACGATGATGATCAGGGCGGCAAAAATATCCAGAACCGCGCCCAGCGCTAGCAAACCAACGTTCAAACACAGCAGAAACACCCAGCGACTGTCGATATGGGTACTGACCCATTCAAACACCTGAGCTGGCACTTGCAGATCAATCAACAGGTTGGTGAAGGCCAGAGCGACGCCCAGAATCAACAGAATCCCACCGACCATTTTCATCGATTCAGCCGCCACAGCAGGCAGGCGCCGCAACGGAATTTCACGATATATCGCCACTTCAATGATCAGCACATAGAGTGCCGTAATGGCCGCTATGTCGGACACCACCAACCAGCCACTGAACATGCCACCGATGACGATGGCTGGAATGCCCAGTTCCCATTTCGACTCCCATACCGCACTGCCCAGCTCCTTCAGGCTAAAAGGAGTCAGTGGCACCGGCTGATGACGCTGCTGCCACAGGCCAAGCAACCAGAGCGATACGATCATGATAACGGCGGGAATGAACCCGGCCAGAAACAGGGATTGAATGTCGACACCTTGCACATCCATTTGCTGGGCCACGATGCCATATAAAATCAACGGAATGGCTGGCGGCAATAACAGGCCCAGACTGCCTGAGGTGGTAATCAGCCCCAGCGCGAAACGCTCGGTGTAGCCAGCCTGAGTCAGTGCGGGTAACAGCAAGGCCCCCAGCGCCACAATGGTGACACCGGAGCCGCCGGTCAGCATGGTAAAAAAGGCGCAGGCCAGCAAGGCGATCAGAATCATGCCGCCAGGCAGCCACCCCAGCGCCGCCCGGGAGACCCGAACCAGCCGCTCTGCGGTGCGGGATTCACTGAGCAGGAAACCGGCAAAGGCGAACAGTGGCAGTGCCATCAGCAAGGTGTTTTCAGTCAGCCGGTACAGCTCGATGGGCAGCACCATCAGGTCGATGCCACTGACCCAGAACCCCCAGGCCGCAGCGGCCAGAATGATCACGAAGAGGGGCGCGCCCAGCGCGGCGATCAGGGCCAGTAAAGCAGAGAAAAGCGCATTCATAGGGCGGGTTTCACCGGAGGTTTAACAGTATTCAGGCCAAAGCGGAAACACATCCAGGCGAAGCCCAGCGGCATGATGAGTTCAAACGGCCAGACCGGCAGCCCCGAAAAGGCGGTACCGCCATATTGCCATTCATCCAGCACAAACCGGGTCGAATGCCACGCCATCAGGCCGGTCACAAGGGCTGCAAACCCCTGAGCCAGCGCGCTTACCAGGCGCGCGAGGCGAGGCTTCAGGTAATGGCCCAGGGCGTCGATCGCTATATGCTCACCGGTTCGGGTGGCGACCATGGCACCCAGCACAGCCAGCCAGAGCACCAGCAAGCGGGTAAAGGGATCGATCCAGTACCAGCTGGTATCCACCAGGTTACGCAGGCCAATTTGCAGAACACTCAGGCTGATCATCGTCAGCAAAATGGTAGCCAGCAGCGCACGCTCAGCGGTGGCCATCCAGCGGTCCAGCAGTCGCCAGAACGTCACAGGGCAGACCGGTGCCGGGTCAGAATGTCATCCACTTTGCCGTAGATGTCGGCCGAGAACTGATCCCGCTCTATCAATAGGCGGGTGGCCGCTTCGGATTCGGCTTCAAGGGCAGCCCGGTCTGCCGCTCCGGGTTCGATAATATCGATGCCCAGAGTGTCCAGCGCGGCGAAGGAACGCAGGTTATCCTGACGTGTCTGAGCGTCGATGGTGGCACTGGCCTTGCGAAATTCAGCCTCGACGATCGCCTGATCGGCGTCCGAGAGCCGGCTGAAAGCACGCTCCGACAGCGCCAGAACGCCATAGGTGTACATGAACGGCGCGTCCGTCAGGTAGTCTACGCGGCTGTACCATTGCAGTGTGATAGCGCCAACGGGCGGCGCAACGATGGCATCAATGGCACCGGTTTGCAGTGCTGTCAGCACATCACCGATGTTCAGCACGATCGGGTTAATGCCAAAGGCCCGGGCAATCTGCTCGGAGAAGGGGTCGTTGGCGGGCAACCAGAGCTTTTGATCCTTCAGGCTGTCCATTGAGGTGATCGGTTGCTGGCTCATCCCGTAAGCGAAGCCCGCCTCGATCAAGCCAAAGGTTTGCCAGCCGCCCTCGGCAAAGCCCTGCTCTATCTCTGCATCCAGCTGCTCGCGAACGGCGTCGACTTCTTCGTAATCGCGAAACAACAGAGGAGCGTTGAGCACCTGAGAATCGCGATAGGCGCTGGCCAGTGCGCCACTTTGCACAAAAGCACCCTGCAGCTGACCGATGCGGATCTTGCGCTGAACGGCCTGGTCATCCCCCATTACGCCACCGGGGTAATAGCGGATATCGACACGACCATCGGTTTGCGCCTTGATGGCCTGCCCGGCCCGGCGCAATTCATTCAGCACCGCATTGCCGTCCGGGTACTGGGTGGATATTTTCAGCTCTTCAGCCTGTACCATCGCCGCGGTGACGGCCAGAATGACGGCCAGGGTCATCATGCGAATCGGTGTCATGGAGTCCTCACTGGGGTGTTCCCACCCCTAAAAATAATCATCGGCGCTGGCCAGCAGTTGCTCGGCCAGCTGCTGTGCATAGCGGTTTTGCAGAGTCAGACCTTCAACATAAGGGTCGCGGCTTAACGCATCCTGAAGCAGGCGGTCATGAAGCTCCCGGTCGAAGACCAGGCGCGCAAACTGGGAGGCATAATACACCTGAATGATCAGGTTCTGGCCATCGGCTGCGTCCAGCGCCCGCTCATAGTAAGCCTGAGCGACGTCGGGCTTGCCACCCAGACTCGGCGGCAGGATGCTGTTCATCACCCCAAGATACAACAACGCCGTTCCCCGTTCATATCCGGGTTCGATCGCCACGGTACGCTCCAGAACCGCCTGAGCCTGGCCCAGCTGGGCGATCGCCAGCCAGTCATCGCTGTTGTTTTGAATGTAGCTGGCCCAGGCGGTGCCCAGGGTGTAAAGGTAGGGTAAGTCATCCGGGTCATCCCATTGCATCAGGGCCGCTTCAATTTGATCCGGCTCTACTTCTTTGAGATCACAGGCGTCAGCATCGTAGGTGCAAAAGGCCGAGAAGGCATAGTCCAGCGCCTTGGCTGACATGGCGCGGCGGCGCTCAACCGCTTCGGGTTCAATAAAAACCCCGGCATAGGCACTGTTCAATGACGCTGCTGTCAGTTGCAATTGTTCATTGTTGGGATAGGTCTCCACCAGCGCATCAATCATCAGCAGGTAGCTGGGCAGCCCGTCTTCAACGGTTTGCAAATCATCACTGTTGAGAATGGCGCTGGAGAGATTGGCCGGAAGCTGACGGGTGGCGCACCCGCTCAGGAAGATACCCAGCATCAGTAACCAGGCTCCCTTAAAGACGAACGATTGGAGCCGGCTATCACATGAAACGTGCATCGGTACTACTCCCTGTTAGATGGTCCCTGGTAGATGGGAATGAATCGGGTGAATGATCAATCGGCTTAACTTTTTCGCGCTCCCGGTTGAGCGGGTACAATACATAGTCAGACCAGAACGCATCCAGCGAGAACCGCTTCACAACCTGGCGGTTATAGTACTCCTTGCGGGCCTTTTGTTCGTCATACCCCTGGTAATTGAGAATCTGCAGGCAGGCCGGGCACACCTCCGGAGAACCTTCGAAAGCACGGGCACTGGTCCCCACCCGGTATTGGTCACGGCCTGGAAATTGATCGCAATGCGCCAGGTGCAGGACATCACCGTCAACAATCGCCACCCGGGAATTCTTGTAACACAGGCAGTAATCGAGCAATCGACCGAGCGACGACCGGGGTAACAGCAACCCCTGACGGGCCAATACCGAGCGCTCTTCTCCGGTTAGGTGGCGGTTCGGATCAAAGAGTTCGAACTGCCCGAGCTGATCCGTTCCCATGCGTTCCCGCATTTGATTAAAGGGTTCAAACTCCAGGAAATTGGTTAACTCCACGTTACAGGTCCTGCGCTTCTAGCATGGTCGCGATGCGACTTTCGGCATCGGTGCGCAATCGAAACTCGACACGGCGGGAACGCTCACTGTCTTCACTACCGGTGTTGTCCAGAATAGGTTTCGAGGAAGACAGCCCATTCGCCGTCATATGTTCTTTTAACCAGGCTCGCTGATTACTGACTTCGGGCAGATTAAGCACGTAGGCCAGGGTTGAACGGGTACGCGCCTGGCTCAACCCCATGTTCAGAATATAAGCTTCATCTTCCGTTTGCCCGAGCCAGCCACTGGAGGTATGGCCTTCAATTCGTACCTCGGCGATATCCTCGCGATAGGTGTCTGAAGTGATAATGCGCATGTAACGCGGGAAAAACTCGGCGAGAATGGACTCAAAGGCCGGGCTCAGCTCACTCTCCCCGCGACCGAATATCAGTGACTCGCGGTTGAAACGAATGCTCAGGTCCGGATTGACTTCGGCACCCCAGCGCTCCAGATCCGGCTCAAACTCTTCCAGCAAATCCTGATACAGCTGAGTACGCAACCGGTCATAGAGCACCGCGACTTCACTGATTTTGTTGCGCTCTATTTCAGCGTCGACCATAAACACGATGGCCACCAGCAGGAAGACCATCATCAGGCCCGCCATCAGATCGCTGACAGAGACCCAGTGTTCTTCCTGTTCGATGTGCTCGGCATCGTCTCTCATTTCGATTGCTCGGCCAGCCGTATCAGGTCATGCAATTTGTCGGTTAACGGGGTGTAATCGTTGACGAATTTCTCCGACAGGGCCGTTAACTGGTAACCAAAGGATTTCATGGCGCGGTTCAGTTCATCTTCCAGCGCCTGGTCCATCTGCTTCATCTGTTTGTCGTTACGTTCCAGCAACTGGGTCAGTTGCGCCCCCATATGCTGCTGGGCGCGCTCGGTCCCTTCCATGAGCACATCGCTGACGTTTCTGACGGTATCGCGAATATCGGTGGCAGAACCCTCCAGCAGCGTTCGCATCTGCTGCCCCTGGGTTTCCACCAGCTGCTGCATGCCTTCTGTCAGTTGTAATATCCGGGTCTCCAGCTGCGGTAACCCCTGCTGCGCATCAACCACCAGATTGGAGAAGGTCGACAGATATTCGCGCAGATTCTCGCTCTGGGTCTGTAGCGTCGACAACAGCGCCTCCATATCTTCTGCAACACTGGTGAAGGAGCGGGTTTGCTGGATCAGCCGTTCGAACGACTCCGCACCGAGTTTGGCGCTCTCGGCACTTTGCCGGTTACTCTCGACCAGTGCTTCTATGGATTCACGATGCTCTTTTTGCCAGGTAATCATTTGCCCGACGGCCTGGTTCAATTGCCGGAAATTCTCGCCATATTGCTCTTCAATGCGGGTATTGAACTCACGCATCACATGACCAATCGCCTGCTGCAAGGCTTGCTGATTGGCCTCAGTCATATCCGCCTGGTAGTTGCGAATGGTACTTTCCAGCTGTTTTTGCTGCGCCATCTGGGCATCATGCTGTTGTTTCAACAGAGAGCTGACCGGCTCTGCCTCTTCCGTTGCCAGGTGGTTGGAAATCCGCTCCAGGTGCCAGGCCAGGTCGTCCATCGTGGCGGTTTGCTTCGCTTCCCGGTGGGCACGCACGCGCATGCTGGCCACCGCATAACGAAACTTGATAGTAAGGGCCCCCAGCAACCCGGCAATGGATGTCCAGAACGCTGTTTTAAGCCCTTCCAGCAGGGCCGGCACACTGGATTGAATCGCGGCGGTATCAAACTCTGCCAGGCCAAGCGCGACCCCGAGGAAGGTACCAAATATACCAATACTGGTAAGAATGCTGGGGGTGTAGTTGGCGGTATGGGCGGAATAGACCGGACCGTGGAAATACAACAGCAATACGCCAATCACACCGATGAACACCCAGGTCAGGGTCGAAAATGACGCAATAATTTCCATGCCACACCTATTCCAGAGAACGCGACAGGCAGTATGCCATTGGCCGGCGTTTGCCTCAAAGGCTGATTGTCACTCACGCAACGCATAAAAAAGGCGGCCTTTAGCCGCCTTTTTAACCTGCGGAGCGCTTACCCCAGATAGCTGAGCAACACGCCAGCGGCAACTGCAGAACCGATGACACCGGCCACATTGGGCCCCATGGCGTGCATCAGCAAGAAGTTTTGGTTGTTGTTTTCCAGACCTACTTTGTTGGACACACGGGCGGCCATCGGCACTGCTGAAACCCCTGCTGAGCCGATCAATGGATTGATGGGTGTTTTGCTCATCAGGTTCATCAGTTTGGCCATCAGTACGCCTGTAGCCGTGCCCACACAAAAAGCAGCCAGCCCAAGAACCAGAATTCCTAGGGTCTCCACATTGAGAAAGGCATCAGCGCTCAGTTTGGAACCCACAGCCAGCCCGAGAAAGATGGTAACGGTATTCATCAGAGCGTTCTGGGAAGTATCACTCAAGCGCTCTACCACTCCACTTTCCTTCATGAGGTTACCGAAACAGAACATACCCAGCAGCGGTGTTGCGGATGGCAGAAACATAGCAACTACAACCAGTACCATCAGCGGGAAGATGATCTTTTCGCGCTTGCTCACGACCCGCAACTGGGTCATGGTAATCTTGCGTTCCGCTTTGGTGGTCAGCGCCCGCATAATAGGCGGCTGAATCAGTGGCACCAGCGCCATATAGCTGTAGGCGGCAACGGCAATAGCCCCCAACAGGTCCGGAGCCAGTCGGCTGGCCACGAAGATCGAGGTCGGCCCATCCGCCCCGCCGATGATGCCGATGGCAGCGGCGTCAGCGAGCGAGAAATCCATCCAGCCCATCGACGACAGCCAGACAGCACCGATAATGGTGCCGAAGATGCCAAACTGAGCCGCAGCCCCCAGAAACAGCGTTTTTGGGTTCGCCAGCATCGGGCCAAAGTCAGTCATGGCACCAACACCCATAAAGATCAGCAACGGAAAGACACCGCTTTCGATCCCCACACTGTAAACGTAATAGAGCAAGCCACCGGCCGCTTCCAAATGGCCATCTGCCCCATAAACAGGGGCAGCATACATGCCGGCTTCGGGAATGTTCACCAGAATGGCACCAAAACCGATGGGCAGCAGCAGCAAGGGTTCAAAACGTTTGTTAATGGCCAAGTACAGCAGCACCAGCCCGATGACGATCATCGTTAACTGGCCCGGTGTCAGGTTGGCGAGCCCTGACTGCCCCAACAATATATTGAGCTTATCCATTCGTTATTCCCTCACAACGTCAGCAGGGTATCGCCAACGGACACCGAGTCGCCTTCTTTCACCTGAATGGTGCCCACTGTGCCGGCCTGGGGAGCGCTGACTTCGGTTTCCATCTTCATGGCTTCCAGAATCATCACAACCTGCCCTTCTTCAACGGTATCACCGGGTTCGACCAGAATTTTGAAGATGTTACCGGCCAGAGGTGCGGGCACTTCAGTGCCGCTTTCGGCCGGTGCAGCGGGCGCCTCAGAAACTTCACCCCCTTCGCTGATGTCCGTTTTGTAGGTCTTACCGTTAATGGCCACGCTGACACCGCCGGAGGCATCCACCTGAGCAACATAGGACTTGCCGTTGACGGCTACGGTGTAGGTCGCGGATTCCGCCTTGCCAGCTTTGGCCGGTGTGGCAGCAGCCGCTGTGGGTACCGGTTCAAAGGCATCGGCATTGCCCCGGTTCTGCAGGAACTTGAGCCCGATCTGTGGGAACAGGGCATAGGTAAGAACGTCGTCTACTGCAGACTCGGCCAGTTTGATGTCTTTTTCCTTGGCGATCTGTTCCAGCTCGGCCGTCAGCTTGTCCATCTCGTCGTCGATCATGTCGGCCGGACGACAGGTGATGGCTTCGCCACCATTAAGCACCTTGGCTTGCAACTCACTGTCAAAAGGCGCCGGGGCAGAACCGTATTCGCCCTTGAGAATGGCCTGTGTTTCCTTGGAAATGGACTTGTAACGCTCGCCGGTCAGTACGTTCAATACAGCCTGAGTGCCCACAATCTGAGACGTCGGCGTCACTAGCGGGATGTAGCCCAGATCTTTGCGGACCTTGGGAATCTCATCCAGAACGGCATCGAATTTGTCTCCGGCGCCCTGCTCTTTTAACTGGCTTTCCATATTGGTCAGCATGCCACCCGGCACCTGAGCCACCAGAATGCGTGAATCGACACCGCGCAATTGCCCTTCAAAGGCGGCGTACTTCTTGCGAACAGTCCGGAAATAAGAGGCGATCTCTTCCAGCTTGAGCAAATCTAAGCCGGGGTCACGATCCGTACCCTGCAATGCCGAGACAATGGACTCGGTCGGCGAATGGCCGTAAGTCATCGACATGGAGGAAATCGCGGTATCGACATGGTCGATGCCCGCTTCAATGGCCTTCAACAAGGTCATGGAAGACAGGCCGGCGGTGGCATGGCAGTGCAGACTGATCGGGATATCCAGTGCTGCTTTCAGTTTGGTCACCAGTTCGAACGCATCGTAAGGGGTTAGGATGCCGGACATGTCCTTGATCGCCAGGGAGTCGGCGCCCATGTCTTCGATTTCCCGGGCCAGTTGCACCCAATTCTCGGTGTTGTGCACCGGGCTGGTGGTATAGGAGATGGTTCCCTGAGCATGGGCGCCGTTGGCTTTAACAGCCGCCATGGCACGCTGCAGGTTACGCGGGTCGTTCATGGCATCGAACACCCGGAACACGTCGACACCGTTAGTGACCGCGCGTTCCACGAAGCGATCGACCACGTCATCGGCATAGTGGCGATAGCCGAGCAGATTCTGCCCGCGCAGCAACATTTGCTGGCGCGTATTGGGCATGGCTTTTTTCAACTCGCGGATGCGATCCCAGGGGTCCTCACCCAGGTAACGAATGCAGGCGTCAAAGGTTGCGCCGCCCCAGGATTCAACAGACCAGTAGCCGATGTTGTCGAGCTTTTCACAGATCGGCAGCATGTCATCGATGCGCAGCCGGGTTGCAAACAGCGACTGATGAGCATCGCGCAGTACAACATCGGTCAGCTTGATTGGATTCTTGTTAGCACTCATGGCAATCGCCCTTAGCGTTCAGTGAAATGGGTTGGCAATGGTCAGTGGCCGTGTACGGCCTTGACGGCGGCAGCAACTGCCGCCAGTTCAGACAAATCCTCAGCAGGGCCAGGCCGCCGCTTGCGTTTGGGTTCCGGTTCGGGCAAGCCGAAAAACCGGTTGATGATCCGGGACATCAGAGTGGTACCGATCACCAACACCGTTAGGAAAACGAACACGGTACCCATGCCCATGATCAGGAGCACAAAACCTTCTGTAAGCAATTCGGACATCAGGAGATCCTTAAAGTTGGTCGGCCGTCGAGTTACCCTGCAGACCACCGCTGCAACGGTGCGTTCAGCACCCCGGGCGCAGTCTGAGTTCTGTCTCTGAATGGTTGTTTGTGGCTGATTTTGCCGGAAGCAGCACAGCGCCGAGCGACGGTAGGGTACCCTAAACCCGAGAATTGGCGCAACAGAAGCCAGTTCAGCAACTTTCGCAACAATCTATTGCAATATGCTGAATTGACAGGGGTTTTCGAGCTTGATTCGACCTTGGTCTCAGGTAGACTCCGCGCCTGTTTTTTTACTCAATCCGAGAGCAACATGCCGTGACTGCGAGCCTCACATGCGCCTGATTCTCGCCCCGATGGAAGGGCTTGCCGATGTCTACCTGCGCCGCCTGATCACAGCCCAGGGCGGGTTTGACCGCGTGGTCTCCGAATTCGTTCGGGTGGTGGATCAGCTGTTGCCGGAAAGTGTTTTTTACAACATCTGTCCGGAACTTCTGCAGGGCGGCCGGACCGACAGCGGAACCCCGGTTCGGGTTCAGTTACTGGGCAACCATTTGGACGCCCTGGCCGCCAATGCCCGGCGCGCCATTGACCTGGGGTCGGACGGCATCGACCTGAATTTTGGATGCCCCAGCAAGACGGTCAATCGCAGCCAGGGCGGCGCTGTGTTGCTGCGTGAGCCCGATACCCTGTATCAGGTCGTCAAAGCGGTACGCGATGCCCTGCCCGCCCATATTGTCGTTTCAGCCAAGATGCGCCTGGGCTATGACGATACCGAACTGATGCTGGACAACGCCCGCGCCATTGCAGACGCCGGTGCAACCGAACTGACGGTTCACGCCCGCACCCGGGCACAGGGCTATGCCCCTCCGGCTCACTGGCACGAGCTGGCCCGAATCCGCTCCGCCGTCACCATACCGCTGATCGCCAACGGCGATGTCTGGACTCCGGCTGATTACCAGCGCTGCAGCCAGATAGCGGGCACGACAGACATCATGCTGGGGCGGGGAGCCATACGGCATCCGGACCTGGCCAACCGAATTCGCCGGAACTCGGCAACGCCCATGGCCTGGTCGCAATTATCGGCATTGATATCCCGGTTCTGGTGCGAAGTGCGTACAGATATGCCAGAGAAGTACTGCGCTGGCCGTCTGAAGCAGTGGCTTAACCACCTGAGAGTGGATCACCCGGGGGCGGAGCACTTGTGGCAGCAGGTTCGTGCCGAGCGTTCGATTCCAGCGCTAGACGCGCTTATTCACGCCATGCCAGCGGATACCGCCTAAGACAAGTCGGTCCAGCGACAGCACTGCAAGTCAATGACATTCGCTCAGGAACCATCAAAGGTAACTCACACCCGGTGAATCGGGCCTGACGGTAGGATTTGCAATGGGGAACTGACAGAAAAACAGGAAATGGCGCGCCCGGCACGATTCGAACGTGCGACCGCCTGGTTCGTAGCCAGGTACTCTATCCAGCTGAGCTACGGGCGCGTACTACACCGGTGTTTTACCTCGTCGGCTGCGAGGGTCTTCCAACATCTACTAGCAGGTACGACAGTGCGTAGCCTGTATTCTGGCGTCTATCTCAGAAAAGCCGATAAGGGCTAATTCCGGATTTCAGCGAGAATGGCGCGCCCGGCACGATTCGAACGTGCGACCGCCTGGTTCGTAGCCAGGTACTCTATCCAGCTGAGCTACGGGCGCGTAACTTGGCGAAACCGTCTCCGTTTTCGCCTTGCTTTCCTTTCTACGGATCCGGGTTTAACAACTCAGAAACCTGCCGGAAAACAATGGCGGAGAGAGAGGGATTCGAACCCTCGATAGGATTTCTCCTATACACCCTTAGCAGGGGTGCGCCTTCAGCCACTCGGCCATCTCTCCAAACAACGGCGCGCATGTTATCATGTTTTTCGCAAAAGAAAAGGAAAAACTTCAATAAAATGAAGCGATTAGCTCCATTTCATCAACATGCTCCGGCCCTGGCTGACTACAGATCATCCTCACCTTCGGGGTGACCCATCTCGCGCTGAATCCGCTGATAGATTTCTTCACGATGCACAGCTACGTCCTTGGGGGCATTCACGCCAATACGAACCTGATTACCCTTAACCCCCAACACAGTCACAGTGACTTCATCACCGATCATGAGTGTTTCACCTACACGGCGCGTCAAAATAAGCATTTAAACTCTCCTAAAATGTTCTGGAAACGTCCAGTCTCCAGCTCCTGTTTGTGTATTTTGCTACTGGTGGCCCAATCCTGGGGACCAACATCCTTTAACAAACACACATTAGAGTATTGACCACATACATTAAAAATAAAGCCGGGTCGCGCACATTTTCTGCAATAACTCGACTTTATCCACGCTTATTGGCCTGTCACTCCGGGCAGTGGAGAGCAGACCCCTGGCTATCGAAACCGGTGAACAACCGGTTTAACGATTCTGTTCGCGCGCATCCAGCTCAAACGCTGAATGGAGCGCCCTTACCGCGAGTTCAAGATACCGCTCGGCAATCACTACCGCTACCTTGATCTCAGACGTAGAAATCATCTGAATATTGATGTTCTCAGCCGCCAGTGTATCGAACATTTTGGAGGCCACACCGGCATGGGAGCGCATCCCCACTCCAACAATCGATACCTTGGCGATGTTGGCATCACCCCGGACTTCGCGAGCGCCCAGGTCATTGCCGACTTCGTTCAGCACCTTTTTAACACGTTCAAAATCGTTACGATGAACGGTAAAGGTAAAATCGGTGGAATTATCGTCCGCCACGTTCTGAACGATCATATCAACTTCAATATTGGCGGCGCTGACCGGCCCCAGGATGCGACTGGCCACACCGGGAATGTCCGGCACGCCCAGGACGGTCAATTTGGCTTCATCGCGGTTAAAGGCAATGCCTGAAATCACCGGCTGTTCCATTGGCTGTTCTTCCTCCAGCGTAATCAAAGTGCCCGGACCGTCGACAAAACTCGACAGTACCCGCAGCGGAACGTTGTACTTGCCAGCAAATTCAACCGACCGGATCTGCAACACCTTAGATCCCTGGCTGGCCATTTCCAGCATTTCTTCAAAGGTAATCTTGTCCAGCCGGCGGGCGCTGTCGACCACTCTGGGGTCGGTGGTGTAAACGCCATCGACATCGGTGTATATCTGGCACTCGTCGGCCTTCAACGCCGCTGCAAGAGCCACCGCCGTGGTATCGGAGCCGCCACGACCCAGTGTCGTTGTATTGCCCAGCTCGTCGACACCCTGAAAACCAGCGACCACAACCACCCGGCCGGTTTTCAAATCATTCTGTATAGCCTCAACATCAATGTGCTTGATGCGCGCCTTGGTGTGCGCACTGTCAGTCACAATGCGGACCTGATCACCGGTATAAGAGCGAGCTGAACAGCCCCGCTTCTGTAACGCCATGCATAACAGGGCGATGGTAACCTGCTCTCCCGTTGAGACCAGTACATCCATTTCCCTGGGGTTGGGCTGGTCGGTAATGGCTGATGCCAGCGACAACAGGCGATTGGTTTCGCCACTCATCGCCGACACCACCACGACGACATCGTGCCCATTATCGCAAAATGATTTCACTTTATCAGCGACATGCTCTATCCGGTCGGTCGTGCCAACCGAGGTGCCACCGTATTTTTGAACGTACAGAGCCATGGGACCCGTTCCGAAACATAAGCTGTGTTAAACAGGATAAACCGCATCCTGCCCCTATTACCGGCTTCCCGTGCAACCTGCACCCGCAGCCGGCGGTTGTACTCTGTCAGATCAGGCGTTCAGTGACCCAGGGCACCACGGTAGCCAGCGCGGCCGCCAGATGCTCGGGCTGGCTGCCGCCGGCCATGGCCATATCCGGCTTGCCGCCACCTTTACCACCAACCTGACCGGCAACATGATTCACCAGGTCACCGGCCTTGATCTTGCTGAGGGTGTCTTTGGTCACCCCGGCAGCAATCTGCACCTTGGCGCCGTCTTTCGCCGCCAGCACAATAACGGCCGAACCCAGTTTGTCCTTGAGCTGATCCATGGTGGAGCGCAAGGTCTTAGCGTCAGCCCCTTCCAGCTCAGCCGACAATACGTTTACGCCGTTGACGGTCTGGGCGCTGGCTGCCAGGTCACTGCCTTTGGATGAGGCGAGCTTGTTGTTCGCCTGCTCGAGGTTTTTCTCAAGCTCCCGAATACGCTGCTGCGACTGTTGGGTACGGTCGACGAGCTGGTCCGGTGCGCACTTAAGGGTCGCCGCCAGTTGCTGCACCAGAGCATCCTGCTGCTGCATGCTGGCCAGGGCGTAAGGGCCGGTTACCGCTTCGATACGACGCACACCAGAGGCAATGCCACTTTCGGAGACGATGCGGAACAACCCAATATCACCGGTGCGGCTGACGTGGGTGCCACCACAGAGCTCCTTCGAGAAGCCCTCGGTCCCCATGCTCAACACCCGGACTTCGCTGTCGTACTTTTCACCGAACAGAGCCATTGCGCCAGCAGCTTTGGCGTCATCTATGCTCATCAGCTCGGTCTGAACCGGTGTATTGGCGAAAATCTGTTCGTTCACCCGCTGCTCGATCTCGGTAATCTGCGCTGCGCTGACCGGCTCCAGGTTGGAGAAGTCAAAGCGCAGCTTATCGAAGGTGACCAAAGAGCCTTTTTGCTGCACATGCTCGCCCAGAATTTCCCGCAAGGCGGCATGCAGCAGGTGCGTTGCGCTGTGGTGACGGGCGGTATTGCTGCGCTCTTCACGCGCCACTGTTGCCTGCAGACGATCGCCCACCGCGATGGTGCCCTGCACAACCTCGGCGTGATGCAGGTGATGACCCTGCAGCTTGGTGCAGTCGTCGACCTTGATAACAACGCCCTCAGCAGTCAGTTGCCCGTGGTCACCCACCTGGCCACCGGATTCACCGTAGAATGGTGTCTGATCCAGGATCACCACACCCGACTCGCCAGCCTGCAGTCGCTCAACAGGTTCGTTGTCGCGCAGCAGTGCAATCACCTTGCCTTCGCCCAACAGGGAGTCATAGCCGAGGAACCGGGTCTGGCCAGACAACCCAAGATCCATATTGCGATCCATCTTGAACTTGTTGGCTGACCGCGCGCGATCACGCTGGGCTTCCATTTCCCGGTCGAACCCTGCCTGGTCAATCTCCAGATCCCGCTCGCGGGCCACGTCGGCCGTCAGGTCGGCAGGAAAGCCGTAGGTATCGTACAGCCGGAAGACCAGTTCGCCGGGCAACACCTTGCCATCGAGCGCAGCAATGCCGTCTTCAAGAACCTGCATGCCATGCTCGAGGGTTCGGGCAAACTGCTCTTCTTCCAGACGCAGAACCTTCTTGACGTGATCTTTCAGCGTCACCAGTTCCGGGTAGGCGCCGCCCATCTCGGTGGCCAGGGCATCGACCAGGCGGTAGAAAAACGCCTCGTTCTGGCCCAGTTTGTGACCATGCCGTATGGCACGGCGGATGATG
Organism: Saccharospirillum sp.; assembly: GCA_035704555.1. GTDB lineage: Bacteria > Pseudomonadota > Gammaproteobacteria > Pseudomonadales > Natronospirillaceae > Saccharospirillum. The sequence continues at coordinate 15,843 of DASSWT010000058.1, forward strand.
CGGCGCAATACGTAGCCACGGCCTTCGTTGGACGGAACAATGCCATCGACAATCAGAAAGGCGCTGGAACGAATATGGTCGGCGATAACGCGCAGCGACCGGTTTTCAATATCAGTGCAGCCGGTCACGTCCATCGTTGCCCGAATCAGCTGCTGAAACAGATCGATCTCGTAGTTCGAGTGCACGGATTGCAACACCGCCGCCAGGCGCTCAAGACCCATGCCGGTATCGACAGAGGGCTTCGGCAGCGGTACCCGGCTACCATCTTCCAACTGGTCGTACTGCATGAAAACCAGGTTCCAGATCTCGATATAGCGGTCCAGGTCGTCATCCGGGCTGCCCGGAGGGCCCCCGGGAACCTCGGGACCGTGATCGTAGAAAATCTCCGAACAGGGGCCGCAGGGACCGGTATCACCCATCATCCAGAAGTTGTCTTTCTCACCCAGCCGGGACAAACGATCGGCCGGTACACCGATTTCATTGATCCAGATATCGGCAGCTTCGTCATCGTCGTGAAACACCGTCACCCAGAGACGTTCTTTGGGAAGGCCCAGCTCTTCGGTCAGGAATGTCCAGGCAAAACGGATGGCATCCCGTTTGAAATAGTCACCAAAACTGAAGTTGCCCAGCATCTCAAAAAAGGTGTGATGGCGAGCCGTGTAACCAACATTCTCCAGGTCATTGTGCTTGCCGCCCGCACGAACACACCGCTGTGATGTCGTCGCCCGCTGATAATCCCGTTTGTCAGTCCCCAGAAAAACGTCTTTGAACTGCACCATTCCCGCGTTGGTAAATAGCAGCGTCGGGTCATTGCCCGGAATCAAGGGTGCACTGTCGACTTCGCTGTGGCCCTGGCTGACAAAATAATCCAAGAAGCGTCGGCGTATTTCAGAGGTTTTCATGGTCGGTCTGACGTCCTGTTCCGCACGTGAGTAAGCTACTGTCTGGGGTGGGGTTTATCCTCATAAATGCAACGCGGGCCCGGCATCAAGGCGCCTGACCAGAACGATTGCCTTCAGTGTGAAAAACCCACAACGGCTGCCTGAAACCAACATGGCTTTTCAGCAGGGTTTAAAGGGCGCAATAGTACACAGATGCCGGGGCCGACACCAGTAGGGGCGCCCATAGACAGGGGCCGGAGAGGGTTGCAGGAACATTTTGGGGGAATTAGGAAAGCACTTTAACGACCAGTTCACATTATTTCGAGCTTTTGCATCCGGGCCGGAAGAGGTCAGGCAGTCAGATAAACCCATCATCGTCAGCTTTGTCTGGATTCTGCAAAGCCTCCAGCGAATAACGAACCTGGTCACCGGTGAAACCGCGGTAAGCCAGAAAGCGGGCAATCCGGGCGCGGGTTTTCTGATCTGAAGGGTCTGATGAACCCAGCTTGCGACGAGCCGCCTCCAGCGCCAGTTCGAACCAGTCAATGTCCCAGTCGTCGAGCAGAGCCGTGACCAGCTCGGCCACACCTTTCTGACGAGCTTCATGCTGTACCCGCACCGGCCCTCGCGACCGGTTGACTTGAGAGCGTACAAAGGCTTCGGCGAAGCGCTCATCGTTTTGCAGGCCGGTATCGATCAGACGCAACAGAGCAGCTTCTACCGCCTCAGCTTCTTCGGGAAAGCGCTCGTGCAAACGGGTGCGCAACTCGGCCTGGCTGTATTCCCGGCGGGCGAGCATGTTCAAAGCCGTGTTCCAGGGGGTTTTCTCGGTCATGAGAATAGACCCCCGGGGTTCACGTCAGCGAGCCCGGGGTTGGGCTTGCAGTACAACAGGTCGACCATTGAATCAGACTTCAGCTTTGCCTTTCTTCGCCGGAGCCGCATCGCCAGCGTCGGCTTTGGCTGCATCGCCTTCCACTTTACCTTCCACCTTAGACGCCTCGTCTTTCGGGGCATTGCTGACCAGATAAGCATCGCGGATCTTGGCTTCAATGGTCGCGGCGATTTCCTTGTTGTCTTCCAGGAATTTGGCTGCGTTGGCTTTGCCCTGGCCGATTTTGTCGCCCTGATAGCTATACCAGGCGCCGGCTTTTTCGATCAATCCAAGCTTAACGCCCAGATCAATCACCTCGCCCATGTGGTAGATGCCCTTACCATAGTGAATCTGGAACTCGGCCTGTTTGAACGGCGGTGCGATCTTGTTCTTGACGACTTTAACCCGGGTTTCGGAGCCGACGACTTCGTCGCCTTCCTTGATCGTTCCGGTACGGCGAATATCGAGACGGACGGAGGAATAGAACTTCAGGGCATTACCACCGGTCGTCGTTTCCGGACTGCCGAACATAACGCCGATTTTCATGCGGATCTGGTTAATGAAGATCACCAGGCAGTTGGCCGTTTTGATGTTGCCGGTAATTTTACGCAGTGCCTGGGACATCAGACGGGCCTGCAGGCCAACGTGCATATCTCCCATCTCGCCTTCGATTTCGGCCTTGGGTACCAGGGCCGCAACAGAGTCGATTACGATGACATCCACTGCGTTCGAGCGGACCAGCATGTCGGCAATTTCCAGCGCCTGCTCACCTGTGTCGGGCTGGGACACCAGCAGATCGTCTACATTCACACCCAGCTTGTTGGCATAGGATGGGTCCAGTGCATGCTCGGCATCAACAAAGGCACAGGTTCCACCGGCTTTTTGTGCCTCGGCAATGACCTGCAACGTCAGAGTGGTTTTACCGGACGATTCCGGGCCGTAAATTTCGACGACACGGCCTTTGGGCAAACCGCCGATGCCTAACGCGATGTCCAGCCCCAAAGAGCCGGTTGAAATAGACGGGATCTGAATGTGCTTCTGATCCCCCATGCGCATAACCGAGCCTTTGCCAAACTGACGCTCAATCTGGCTGAGTGCTGCCGTTAGCGCTTTTTCTTTATTCGCGTCCATGGTGTTCTCCAATCAAAAAGCCTGTATGAATGACCAGTATTCTTACACAGGGTGGCCGGCAATGACAAGCCGGTCAGCCTTATTAATTCAAAGTCTTTGTAGCATGCCCTCAAGCGCCTTTTGCACGGTTTGGGCACGCACCTGTTGCCGGTCCCCGTCGAAGTAAAACACCTCAGCGTCAACTCCGCCGGGCAAGGCCCAGGCAATCCAGACGGTTCCGACCGGTTTGTCAGCACTGCCACCGGTCGGACCGGCGACCCCGGTAACCGCAACGGCTGCCTCAACGCCGGCCCGCTGGCGGCCCTGCCCGGCCATGGCGCGCGCCACCGGCTCGCTGACGGCGCCGTGGGCGTCAATAGCGTCGGCTGGCACGCCCAACTGCACCTTCAAGGCATTCGAATAGGTAATCCAGCCGCCTTCATACCAATCCGAACTGCCGGACAAATCAGTGATGCGCGCCCCGATACCGCCGCCTGTGCAGCTTTCAACCGAAACCATTCGCCAACCCAGGCCGGTCAGTCGCCGTGCCAGGGCCGTGGCAGCATCCGCTTCGCGGGGGCTTTCTGATGATGTCATGCATTTCATCCTGTCGGTGATTCGAATACCATGGGCGGTCGATTTCAAGCCAGCCATCAAGCCGACCCTATGTCATCTACCAGTGCCAGTAAAATGCAACACACCCCCATGATGCAACAGTACCTGCAAATAAAGCAGGCACACCCGAACGATCTGGTGTTTTATCGGATGGGGGACTTTTACGAGCTGTTTTATCAGGATGCCCGCCAGGCCGCGCGCCTGCTGGATATCACTCTGACCCAGCGCGGACAAAGCGCTGGCGAACCCATCCCCATGGCCGGCATTCCCTACCATGCCGCCGAAGGCTACATCGCCCGCCTGGTACGCCAGGGCCACACCGTCGCCATTGCCGAGCAGATTGGTGACCCCGCTGCGAGCAAGGGTCCGGTAGAACGCAAGGTGGTGCGGGTACTGACGCCAGGCACCCTGAGCGATGAAGCCTTTCTCAGCGACCGGCAGGAGAGTTTGCTGGTTGCTGTATGGCCGGGCCGGGACGACTATGGCCTGGCCGCACTGGACATGGCCTCGGGCCGGTTTACCGTTCAACTGCTACCTGATCAGGAAGCACTGAGTGCCGAGCTCGAACGGCTGCGCCCCAGCGAACTGCTGCTGCCCGAGGATCACCCGGCACCAGAGCTCAGCACCCGCACCGCCATTCGCCACCAGCCGGTCTGGCTGTTCGATCTCGACAGCGCGCGCCAGGCACTGACCCGGCAAATGGGCACCCGGGACCTGAGCGGCTTCGGCGTTGAGGACATGCCGCTGGCCGTGCAGGCCGCCGGTTGCCTGCTGAACTACGCCAGCGATACGCAAAAAAGCGCCCTGCCCCATATTCGCTCCATTGTTCCCGAGCGCCAGGACGAGGCGGTCATTCTGGACGCGGCCTCGCGCCGAAACCTGGAGATCGACATCAATGTTCGCGGCGAGGAAGACAACACCCTGTTCCAACTGATGGACCACTGCGCCACTACCATGGGCAGCCGGTTGTTGCGTCGCTGGCTGGGGCGCCCCCTGCGCGACCGGACTGAGCTGCAGCACCGCCACCATGCGGTCACTACCCTGCTGACCGACTTTGTTTTTGAAGAGATCAAGTCGGCGCTGAAGCCCATTGGAGATATTGAACGGGTGTTGTCGCGCATCGCACTGGGGTCTGCCCGACCCCGAGACCTGATTCGTCTGCGCAGCACCCTAGGGCAATTGCCCGACCTGCAGCGGCTAATGACGCCGCTCGACTCCCCCCGCCTGCAACAGCTACGTGAAGACCTTCGCGAGCAGCCGATCTGGCTGGATACCCTGCAGCGCGCCCTGGTCGACAACCCGCCCGTGGTAATCCGTGATGGCGGAGTTATCGCACCGGGCTTTGATGAAGAGCTGGACGAACTGCGCGGTCTCGATACCAACGCCAGTGATTTCCTGGTCCAGCTGGAAACCCGGGAACGCGAACGTACCGGTCTCAGCACGCTCAAGGTTGGCTACAACAGAGTGCACGGCTACTACATCGAGATCAGCAAGGCCCAGTCAGCCCAGGCACCGGTCGACTACAGCCGGCGCCAGACGCTGAAAAACGCCGAGCGGTTCATCACGCCGGAGCTCAAGCAGTTCGAAGACAAGGCACTCAGCGCCAAAAGCCGAGCCCTGAGCCGCGAGAAATACTTGTATGAGCAACTGGTGCTGTCACTGGCTGAGGATCTGCTCACCCTGCAACAGCTGGGACGCGCCCTGGCCCAGCTGGACACCCTGGTGGCCCTGGCCTCCTGCGCCGATCGTTATCAGTGGACCGTGCCGACCCTGACCGATGAAGCGGAGCTGGTCATCAAAGAAGGCCGTCACCCGGTCGTCGAGGCGGTTACCGAAACCCCCTTTGTGCCCAACGATCTGGAACTGAACGGCGACATCACGCTCAAGGTCATCACCGGGCCCAACATGGGCGGTAAAAGCACCTACATGCGCCAGGCGGCGGTCATCGCGCTACTGGGTCATATCGGCAGCTTCGTGCCCGCCCGTGAAGCCTGCATTGGTAAGCTGGACCGGATTTTCACCCGCATGGGCTCCTCCGATGACATCGCCGGTGGGCGTTCCACCTTTATGGTGGAAATGACCGAAACCGCCAACATTCTGCACAACGCCACCCCCAACAGCCTGGTCATCATGGATGAAGTCGGGCGCGGCACCAGCACCTTCGACGGCCTGTCGCTGGCCTGGGCCGCTGCCGAGCATCTGGTGCAACACACCCACGCATTAACTCTTTTTGCGACCCATTATTTTGAAATGACGGCGCTGCCCGAACACGCTCCGCGCGCCAGCAACCTGCATCTGGATGCTACCGAGCACGACGACAAACTGGTGTTTCTGCATCGCGTTCAGGCCGGCCCGGCAAGCCAGAGCTTTGGGATTCAGGTAGCACGACTGGCCGGCGTACCGGACATCGTGATTGCCAGTGCCCGCGCCAAGCTCAACGATCTGGAACGCACACCGGCACCTGCCAGAACGGATCGTGCAACTGCGGGCGTACGCAGCCCGGGCCCGGCTCCGATGCAAAGCGACCTCTTTGCCGCAGAGACGCACCCGCTGGTCGAAGCGTTGCAACAGCTCGACCTTAACCAGATGACACCGCTGCAGGCGCTGAACTGGCTGGCCGAGCAACAGAAAAAACGGTAAGCTGACGGATTTAGAGCCTTTAAAATCTAAAAACTGAATTTATATTCTAATTGGCTATAAAGCCTTGGGTAATTGGTCTTAGATCTCACTTGAGGGGGTCTGAAGCTGCCACTAGAATACGCACACACTCAGCATCAGGTATTGGGAGAAGGGCCCGATGACATTCGTTGTTCTCGAGAACTGCATCAAGTGCAAATACACCGACTGCGTAGAAGTTTGCCCGGTGGATTGCTTCTACGAAGGCCCGAACTTTCTGGTCATTCACCCGGACGAGTGCATCGATTGCGCCCTGTGTGAACCTGAATGCCCGGCCGAAGCCATTTTATCGGAAGATGAAGTGCCGGAAGATCAGATTGAATTTGTTGAATTGAATGCTGAACTGGCTGAAGTCTGGCCAAATATTACGGAACGCAAAGACCCGCCCCCCGACGCCGACGAGCAAAATGGCGTTCCCGGCAAGCGAGCCGAACTGGCCCGTTAAGCGAGCGATTCTGGCTCATAAAAAAAGCGCCTTCTGGCGCTTTTTTTATGAGTCAAGCTTCGGAGTTCGGCTAAAAGACTAGCAGCGGGTGCCGGGTGTGCCCCTGTGGGGAAGTCCGCAGCATGGATGCTGCGGCCTAGGCCCGAGACGTCGGACCGCCATTGACGGATCTACGCCGACCCCACAGGGGCATACCCGGTAGCCGTTGCGGGCCATTGCCATCCAGCCGACCCCAAACTCCGAAACTTGAGTTATTCACCAAACAAAGCCGTCGCAGACAGACCCTGCTTTTCCATGATGTCGCGCAGACGACGCAGGGCTTCTACCTGAATCTGCCGCACGCGTTCACGGGTCAGGCCGATTTCGCGCCCGACTTCTTCGAGGGTGCTGGTTTCAAACCCGCGCAACCCGAACCGGCGTGCCACGACTTCCCGTTGCTTCTCCGACAGCTCGTCCAGCCAGTGATCAATGCTCAGCCGCAGGTTATCGTCTTGCAGCGTTTCGGACGGGTCCACCGATTTCTCATCGGCGATGGTATCGAGCAGGTTTTTCTCCGAAGACGGCCCCAGGGGGGTATCAACCGAGGTAACGCGCTCGTTCAACGCCAGCATGCGCTTCACGTCTTCAATAGGCCGTTCCAGCAGGTCGGCAATGTCTTCCGCTGTGGGCTCGTGATCCAGCTTTTGCGTCAGTTCACGGGCGGCACGCAGATAGACATTCAGTTCCTTGACCACGTGAATGGGCAAACGAATGGTGCGCGTCTGATTCATGATGGCGCGTTCTATCGTCTGGCGAATCCACCAGGTGGCGTAGGTTGAAAACCGGAAACCGCGTTCAGGGTCGAATTTCTCCACCGCTCTGATCAAGCCGAGGTTACCCTCTTCAATCAGATCCAGCAGTGTCAGGCCCCGGTTCAGATAACGCCGCGCAATTTTAACAACCAGCCTCAGATTACTTTCAATCATGCGCTTGCGGCCAGCCGGTTCACCCTTCTGTGCCAGTCGGGCGAAATAGACTTCCTCTTCAGGGCTGAGCAGTGGCGAAAAACCGATTTCGTTGAGGTACATCTGCGTCGCATCGAGCGAGCGCTGCATACCACTTAGATTGTTTACTGCGTCCCGAAACTCGGTGTCAGTATCGGTATCGCTTTCGTAATCCAGCTCTGCGGGGTCATCCGATTCTGCCTTTTCAGCAGCGCTGACCTCATCGTTGGGCGTATCCAATAGGTTGGTGTATGGAGTGAAGGTATCGTTCGCAATGTCGGAACTGAGTTCTCGTAGTGCTGCCATAGTCATTCACCTGTGCGATATAGGGTTACTACCCTGTGGCCGGAATGTACCCGGTTACCGCGGAGGTAAAAACCTCATAGGATCAACCGGCTTACCCTCTTGCCTTATCTCGAAGTGCAGACTGGGCTGGTCACCCTGCCTGCCCATTCGGGCAATGGCCTGCCCCTGTGTCACCCGATCCTGTTCCGACACCAGCAGCTCCTGATTAAATGCATAAGCACTCAGCAGCGAGCCCTGATGTTCGAGAATGATCAGGTTGCCATAACCGGGCAAACCATTTCCTGCGTAGACAACGGAACCCGTTGCCGCCGCAACAACAGAATCTCCAATCTCACCGGTCAGATCAACGCCTTTACGATCGGACACATTGGAGTTAAATGTTCGCACTATTTTCCCATCGTGAGGCCATACCCAGGATAACTGATTATTATTACTGGCAGTTGCCGGCGACGTCGACGATGCGGTTGGCGCCGATGTGGTATTTGTAACAGTTTGTGAAGCTGAGTTACCCGTGGTGGGCCGTGCCGGGGAAGAAGATGTAGAAGGTCGGGACGGTGCGGCCGCAACGGCCGGCGCAGCCGCCTCTCTTAGAGCCAGTACCTGGCCAGGGTAGATGGTAAAACGACGATCAATATCATTGGCCGCCGCCAGCCGGCGGTAGTCGAGCCCAAATCGAAACGCGATGGAATAGAGTGTATCCCCCCGGCGAACCTGATATTCCGCAGGCCGGTTCTCTGGGGAGGTCTGACGGGCGTTTGGGGAAGACGCAGCACCGGCGGGGCGGGACTGAACCACCGGTGATGCAGAGCCACTGCTGCTCGATCCCCGCGCACTGCCGGTCCCGGGTTCCAGCGAACGATAGGCACTGCTGGTACAACCCGCCAGCACAACCAGGGTGCCCAGGCATGTCCAGAAAATTGACGCCTTTAGGACGCGAAATGTCACACCGGTTTCCTTTGAAAAATCAGAGTTTTCCACCCCTCAAACGCCGTTCACAGTACCGTAATATAGCTCAACCTTAATACAGAGTAATTTATTAGCTGTATTTAATCTAAAAACGAAGAATCCCCGTGCTCAAACCGAGTACTGCTTCAAGTTTCTGATTTGACAACCCCGGAACCCCTTGTATTCAAACTGAGCAGGGTCACCAGTACCGCTCCAGTTGCAGCGGCCAGCAATGCACTGTAAAACCAGGATGGCTGGCCAGACAACCGCACATAGGTCTCGGGCATCAGCCATTGCTGATCATGCTGCCAGGGCCAGACCTTGATCAATGCTCCCAGAACAAACCCCAGCATGAAGCCCATAACCCGGTCGTGCCAGCGCGCCAGTACCCATTGCAAAAGTCGGCTGAATACCAGCAAACCGATCAGGCAACCCAGGGCAACCCAGCCGACGGTGACCAGATCCCGCGCATGAACCGCTGCCGTTATCGACGGGTACAACCCTAACAACAATAAAATAAAACTTCCGGAAATACCGGGCAGCAACATCGCTGAGATGGCCAGTGCCCCCCCCAATACCAGGTTCAGTGGCGTTACTGCCAATGCGACTTCACCCGCGAACGAAATACTCGCCGCAATGGCCGTTCCGGCAATGAATAAACCAACATCAACCCGGCGCCAACGGTGCTCCATCAACAGCATGACCAGCGATGCAGCAATAAGACCGCAAAAGAACGCCCACAATATTGGCGGTGCGGTGATTAACAGCCACTGAACGAGGTTCAGAACCGTTACCAGACTGACCAGAATGCCAGTGCCCAGGCTGATCAGAAAAGCCCCATCGATCTCACGCCAGACCTGAACGAACTGACCGCGCCACAAGTCACTCAGCAAACCGGGGCGAAATGAGGCCAGCGCATTGATCAGGCGTTCATAGATACCGGTGATCAGGGCCATTGTGCCCCCGGATACACCAGGAACGGCATCGGCAGCCCCCATCACCGCGCCTTTTAAAAACCAGCTCACTACCGACTTAATCACGCAGTGACTCCTTTTTCATGGGTTAACATCCTTTGCGGTCGCCAGTCCTGTCGGGCCTGGCGGTATTCGTCAGAGTCCTGACGTGTCATTCTCGCCGGTCTGAATGCCTGCCAGCATCGGCACAAACCGCACCGCCTCGATTCGACGTTCGCTGAACTCGTCTCCCTGGCGTTCCACCACGGTTAAATACTGCTCTTCAGTGCCTACCGGCAGAATCAGCTGGCCGCCATCGGGCACCAGTTGATCCAGCAATGACTGAGGCGCCTTGTCAGGGGCGGCTGTACCTATGATGACATCAAAGGGGCCTGCGTCGGGCCAGCCCAGGAAGCCATCATCCAGCTTCAGGCGAACGTTGTAGAGTTTCTGCAGCCGCAGCCGCTCCCGGGCCTTCAATTGCAACGGTTTAATGCGCTCCACCGAATAGACCTCGTCCACCAGATGCGCCAGTACCGACGTCTGAAAACCCGACCCGGTACCGATCTCCAGAATGCGTTCGTGATGTGGAGCCGCCAGCACCAGCTCACTCATGCGTGCCACAATATAGGGTTGCGACAGTGTCTGCCCGTAACCGATGGGAACGGCAATGTCTTCATAAGCCTTATGACCCAGGGCTTCATCGACAAAGATGTGGCGCGGTACCTTCATAAAGCAGTCCATGACCCGGGGGTCGCGGATGCCTTTGGCAAACAGCCGCTCAATCAGTCGCTGGCGGGTTCGCTGGGAGGTCATACCAATACCGGACAGATTCATTGGGGCCCCTCCTCACGCCAGGCCGAGAGCTCACGCAGTGCTGCGGTGGCGTAACTGCCCGCCGGTAAAAAGAACCGGAACTGCGGATCTGACCCCAGCCACTCCAGTTGCCCCTGTTCCGGATAGACGCGCAACTTGCGCAGGCTGCGCTGAATGCGCAATCGTTTCAGGGCGTCCGCCCATTCCGATTGTTGAGCCAGAAACGGGGCTTCGCGGGCATCGAGTTGAGCAAACACCTCGGTTTGCTCCCCCGGCAAGCTGGCACTGGGCGACAATTGACCTGATGCCAGGCGGGCCCATTCGCTCTCGGTTGGCTCCAGGCATTCGAAACCGCGCTTACCTTCTTTGAATTGCAGAAAATCACCCGGTATCAGCTGATTCCAGGTTCCCTGCTCAACGCGCTCTGCCAGCAAGCCATTGAACAGGTAGCTGCGTATCGCGGATACATGAATACTCTGCTGGCCGCGTGGCAGGCGGGCTTCGCCACGAATCCACGCCAGGGCCCTGCTCAGGTTCTGACCCTGGTCGCCAAATCGCTGGGGGCCGAAATAATTAGGGAACCCCTGCTCAACAACGGTTTGCCAGCGCTGTGCCAGCGCATCGGCATCCCCCTGCCAGTTGCGCAACCGAATCACGAAGTGATTGCCGATCAACTGACCGGTGCGCAATTTACGGCCATGGCGCTGGCGGGCCAGCACTTGCACGCCCTCCATAATAAGCGATGCTGATGGATCGGGCTTGCCCGGCAGGTGCAATGAAAAGGTCTGCCGGGTCACCGCATGACGATCTTTCAGGCCGGCATAACTGACGTCACGGGGAGGTATTCCGGCCCAGCGTGCTAGCTGTTTGGCAAGCCAGGCGGTATTTTGTCCGGTTTTTTCCAGGGTAATCCAGAGGTGTTCGCCCTCACCGGAGGCTGATTCCGGCAAAACTTCTTCGACGTAAAAATCGGCAGGTTCGGCTTTCAACTGGCCGGTTCCAATGGACTCACCCCAGGCTTTGGGCCACTCCGGGAGCATCATGTAGAAGCCACCTCCAACAGACAGACCGCTTCAGTGGCAATGCCCTCTTTACGACCGGTAAAGCCCAGTTTTTCAGTGGTCGTCGCCTTGATGTTCACCTGCCCCGGATCACATTGCAGGGTTTCGGCAATGGTCAGCTTCATGTCGCCTTTATAGGCGCCCAGGCGAGGTGTCTGAGCGATAACGGTGACATCCAGATTGACCAATCGATAGCCCAGACCGGTAATGCGATGATAGACATCGGCAAGCAGGGCCCGGCTGTCGGCGCCGGCCCACTGGGCATCGTTATCCGGGAACCATTCACCGATGTCACCCAGTGCGGCGGCACCCAGCAGTGCGTCGGCAATAGCATGCAACACCACATCGCCATCGGAATGCGCCAGCAGCGGGTGCTCGGCCGGAACCAAAACCCCGCCCAATTTAATGTCCATGGGACCCGCATCCGGATCGAACCGGTGTACATCAAAACCATGGCCTATTCGCATGCCCTGCCTCATTGTCGGTGGTCGCTATCTATAATTGTGGTAAATAATGGTCAGATCGAGGTCAGTCGACCCTGTTGCTTCAGGTAGAACGCCACCAGCGCCAGATCGTCAGGATGCGTCACCTTGACGTTATCTGCGGCGCCGCTGACCAGGCCGACCGGTTCGCCCAGCCATTCCATCGCCGATGCCTCATCGGTGATGGGAATGGCTTCGGCCAGGCCACGGGTCAGCGCCTCGCGCAGCAGCCCGTACCGAAAACACTGGGGCGTCATCGCTGCCCATAACTGACTGCGATCAACCGTCGACACCCGATCGGTCTGTTTCTGTTTAATGGTATCGGTCAGTGGCCGCGCCAGCAGCGCACCCTGACCTTCAGCCTGGCAATGGGCAAATAAGGCCAGTATGTCGGCCCGGCGCACGCAGGGGCGTGCGATGTCATGCACCATGACCCAGTCGTCCTGCCCGGCCTCAATCGCCGCCAGCCCGGCCAATACGGAGTCAGCACGTTCAGCCCCGCCCACAACGCAGCGCAGCCCCGGGTACTCCCGGACAAGTGCCCGCCCCTGCGCATCATCGCCCGACAGAACGAGAATGCGCTCGCCCTGAAACGGCAGGTCGCGCCAGGCGTCCAGAGTCCATTCCAGCAGCGTTTTTCCGGCCAGTTGCGTATATTGTTTGGGATGAGGCTGGCCAAACCGTTGACCGGTTCCAGCCGCGGGAAATACCTGATGCACTCGGGCGTGATGGGATGTGTTCATAGAGTCCAAAACGACGACGTTGCCACCATTATTCGGCGGGCATGACGTAGAAAACCTCGCCCGGTTTGATCAGCCCGAGATCGCTGCGGCCCAGTTCCTCGACGGCATCCAGACCTGACTTGAGGTCGGCAACGCGGGCGGTCAGAACATCGTTTCGCGCCCGGCGTTCGGCATTAATACGTTCCTGTGCGGCCACATCGGCCTCCAGGCGGTTGACATCAACCCAGCTGTTTTCGCCCAGCCACCAGCGGTACTGCAAAATAATCAGCAAGACCAGCAAACCCACCTGCAGCCAGCGCAGTGGATTTTTGCGTTCCAGTTGTGGCACTGCCCTGGCTTTCAACGGTCGGTTTCTCTCTGTTGTGCTCCCTTTTTGCGGGAGGCGCGAATACGATGCTGATTGTACAGCCCTGGCGGCATTCTGACCCAAACAAAAAAGGGGGCCAAGCCCCCTTTTGCATTTATGGCTTAATTTCAGCCAAATCGACCGTCAGATCCGGGTTAACCCTGGCCTTTGATCTCTTTCAGGCCATTATAGATCGCCTTGTCGCCCAACTCTTCTTCAATGCGCAGCAATTGGTTGTACTTCGCGACCCGGTCGGAGCGGCACAAAGAGCCGGTCTTGATCTGGCCAGCGGCTGTACCAACAGCCAGGTCGGCGATGGTGGCGTCTTCTGTTTCGCCCGAGCGATGCGAAATAACGGCGGTGTAACCAGCGTCTTTGGCCATTTTGATGGCAGCCAGTGTTTCTGTCAGTGACCCGATCTGGTTAAATTTGATCAGAATCGAGTTGGCGATGCCCTTGTCGATGCCTTCCTGCAGGATCTTGGTGTTGGTCACGAACAGGTCGTCGCCGACCAGTTGAATCTTGTCGCCCATCAGGCGGGTCTGGTAAGCGAAGCCGTCCCAGTCGGATTCATCCAGGCCATCTTCGATCGAGACGATGGGGTATTGCTGGGTCAACTGCTGCAAGTAGTTGGAAAACTCTTCGGAGGTGAAGACCTTGCCTTCGCCCTTGAGGTTGTACTGTCCGTTTTCATAGAACTCGGATGCCGCACAGTCCATCGCCAGGGTAATGTCTTTACCCAACTGGTAACCGGCCGCTTCGACGGCTTCTTTAATGGCAGCCAGCGCTGCTGCATTGCTTTCCAGGTTCGGAGCAAAGCCGCCTTCATCACCCACGGCGGTACTCTGGCCTTTGGCGCTCAACACCTTTTTCAGAGCGTGGAAAATCTCAGCACCCATGCGCAGTGCTTCGCTGAACGACTTGGCGCCGACCGGCTGCACCATGAACTCCTGGATATCGACGTTGTTGTCGGCATGCTCGCCACCGTTGATGATGTTCATCATCGGCACAGGCAGGCTGTATTGGCCCGGCGTGCCGTTCAGATCGGCGATGTGTACGTACAGCTCCACGCCCTTGGACAGTGCTGCTGCCTTGGCGGCCGCCAGAGACACCGCCAGAATGGCGTTGGCGCCGAAGTTGGATTTGTTTTCGGTGCCATCCAGCTTGATCATGGTGGCATCAAGGCCTGACTGATTCAGTGCATCGAAGCCCAGCAAGGCATCACGAATCGGGCCATTGATGGCCGCAACCGCTTTCAGGACGCCCTTGCCCAGATAGCGGCTCTTGTCGCCATCACGCAGTTCCAGGGCCTCGCGCGAGCCGGTGGAGGCACCGGAGGGCGCGCAGGCGCGGCCACGGATGCCGCCTTCAACAATAACGTCCGCTTCGACGGTTGGATTACCGCGTGAATCGAGCACTTCGCGTGCTTTGATGTCTAGAATCTTGGCCATCTGTGACTCTCCTGATTGTTCAATTAGCCGTGTTGTAGCGCCCGATCCCGACTGACGGCGTCACCACACCGGCTTTTCAGCTGTGGTGATGCCCAAGTTTCGACCGCTCAAAATGTAGTTTTATTACAAAATAGGCAGCGCCGGATTATAGGGGAAAACCCCCTAATTGCTACCCCTGATCCATCAGTTTCAGTGTTTCATGGCGCGCACTGCGCCAATGAAGCCACTGAACAAACCGTGGCCATCACGCGGTGTAGAGGTGAATTCCGGGTGAAACTGGCAGGCCACAAACCAGGGATGATCGGGCACTTCGATGATTTCAACCAGGGCGCCATCGGCGGAGCGTCCGGCGATGATCAGCCCCGATTTTTGTAAGTCTTCTACATAATGGTTGTTTACTTCGTAGCGATGACGATGCCGTTCAACAATGCGCGGCTTGCCATAGCACGCTTCAGACCGGGAACCCTCGGTCAGCAGGCACTCCTGCCCGCCAAGGCGCATGGTGCCACCCAGGTCGGTTTTGTCGTCACGTTCAACCTTCTTGCCATCGGCTTCGATCCACTCGGTAATCAACCCGACCACAGGGTGGCGTGTCTGACGATCAAATTCGGTGGAATGAGCCCCATCGAACCCGGCAACGTTGCGGGCAAATTCAATGACGGCAACCTGCATGCCAAGGCAGATACCCAGATAGGGAATCTTGTTTTCACGGGCGTAGCGCGCCGTTGCGATCTTGCCTTCAACGCCCCGGTAACCAAAGCCACCCGGCACCAGCAAGCCCTGGACACCTGCCAGGCAGTCGGTCCCCTGTTTCTCAACCTCTTCCGCATCGATAAACCGAATATTGACCTTGGTGCGCGACCGGATGCCGGCATGATCGATGGCTTCAATCAGTGATTTGTAGGCATCCAGTAGCTCCATGTATTTGCCGACCATGGCAATAGTGACTTCGCCATCGGGGTTCAACTTGCGATCAGTGACGTCTTCCCAGTCAGACAGATCCGGTTGCGGGCAATCCAGTCCGAATTTTTCGACAACAATGTCGTCCAGACCGGACCGGTGCAGCATGCCGGGAATGCGATAAATGGTATCGGCATCCGGCAGCGGGACCACGGCACGCTCTTCAACGTTGGTGAACAGAGAAATTTTGCGCAGTTCACTCTTGCCAATCGGCCGCTCGGAGCGACACACCAGAATATCGGGTTGCAAACCGATGGTGCGCAACTCTTTTACAGAATGCTGGGTCGGCTTGGTTTTTACCTCACCGGCGGTAGCAATGTAGGGTACCAGAGTCAGATGCATCGACAGTGCACGGCGGCTGCCGAGTTCGACCTTCAACTGCCGCACCGCTTCAAGAAATGGCAGCGATTCGATATCGCCCACGGTACCGCCCACTTCGACCAGGGCGATATCGGCATCACCGGCGCCTTCAATCACACGGCGTTTGATTTCATCGGTGATGTGCGGAATGACCTGTACCGTACCACCCAGGTAGTCGCCACGGCGCTCTTTGCGCAGAACATCCTGATAGATACGGCCGGTGGTGAAGTTATTGCGGCGGGTCATGGTGGTTCGTACGAACCGCTCATAGTGGCCAAGATCGAGGTCGGTTTCGGCGCCGTCTTCAGTTACAAAGACTTCACCGTGCTGGAACGGGCTCATGGTACCCGGGTCAACGTTGATGTAGGGATCCAGCTTGAGCATTGTCACCGACAGCCCCCGCGCCTGAAGGATGGCGCCCAGCGAGGCCGAAGCGATGCCCTTGCCCAAAGAAGACACCACACCGCCGGTGACAAAAATATAACGCGTCATAATAGATCCCATCCGATAGTCGCAAAGTTGGCCTGCCGCAAAAAATCACCCATAACAACGCAAAAGCCCGCCCAATGGCGTTTTTTAGGGGCCACGAGACGTGTTGCGGGTGTGGGAATTTGTGCGACTTAAGATGGGAGGCCAGATTAGCAAAAAAGCATCCCTGCCTCAATCTTTAACTCACGTTTTGGAGTTCAGGGGCGTTGGTCCGCACCGGATCCCGGGTATGCCTCTGTGGGGTCGGCGTGAACCCGTCCATGGGGCCTAGACCACATGATATGAATCCCCTCCATGGGATTCACCCTCCGGGCTCGCTACGCTCATGCTAAAACGCTCCCGGCGTTTTAGTCCCTGCTGCGGACTTCCCCACAGAGGCATACCCGGCACCCGGTGCTAGTCTCCTGGGCGAACTCTAAAACTTGAGTCCTCAATCGTCGCCCCTGCCGTGTCCGGAAGGTTCCGATGGCGCACTCGACTGCCAGTCTACCGCCCAGCCCGGTTCGCCGGGGTCTGCCTGCCAAGCCGCGTCCACCGCAAGGTTGGCAACGGCAATCAGCTGGTCGCCGGAAAATATCAGGGGCACCCGGTCACGCTGCCAGGGTGGCAGCCGGTATTCCTGCAACAGGCGTTTCAGATCCCGGCGCGCCGAGCGCCCGGCTGGCCATAGTGATTCACCACCCTGGCGCAGTTGCCAGCGCCAGTTGGTTGGCTCACCCCGAATTCGCCCAGGGCCGTCATCGACCCTTCGTACTCGTAGCCAACCAACGCCAGGCCAGTGTTGCCAGTCTTCACTGATATCGCCGGGGGGCGATGACGGCTCGCCGGTGTTGGGCACCCAATACAGAGCCGTTCGAAAACGCCGGACTGAGCCGTCGCCAAAGGCGACTTCAGGCTGGGCATCCACCCGGGCATTAACCACTTCACTGACGATGCGTTGCAGCGCCGTTTCACTGGACGACCGGACATTTTGCCGGTACAGCCAACGGTGGATCAGTGCCTGAACCTGCTCCGCTGGCCAGTCGTCCAGTTGTACGGCTTTCAGGGCACCGTCGTGCGCCAGGCGATGCTCCAGTTCTCGATCCAGTTGGCGATGCTGCTGCCGGGCGGCCTGGTCGAGGTGCGCCAGCGACCGGGACAGGGTTTGGCGGTAATGCGGCCAGCGTGTGGCGATGAGCGGCAGTACCTCCTGGCGCAGGAAGTTGCGGTCAAAGCGGACATCCTCGTTGCTGTCATCCTCAATCCAGTGCAACCCTAACTGAGTGGCCCGGATTTCGATTTGTTCACGAGTAGTCGCCAGCAAGGGGCGCAACAGGGAGCGGCCTTCGCGGTCGGCATGCTCGGCCATTGCTGTCAGGCCGGTCAAGCCACTCCCCCGTAACAGGCGCAACACA
Organism: Saccharospirillum sp.; assembly: GCA_035704555.1. Lineage (GTDB taxonomy): Bacteria > Pseudomonadota > Gammaproteobacteria > Pseudomonadales > Natronospirillaceae > Saccharospirillum. The sequence continues at coordinate 33,733 of DASSWT010000058.1, forward strand.
AAGGTTTCGAGCTGATCATCCAGGTGGTGCCCCAGCCACAGACTGTGGCCCTGGGGTACGCAGTCCAGAAAGATGCGATAGCGTTGCTGACGGGCCGCCGCTTCCAGGCCTTCACCGCTGGCCGTGACCGCTACCGGATGCGCCTCGAACCGGCAGCCAAGCTGCCGGCATTGCTGTTCACAATGCGCTTGCCAGGCTTCAGCCCGGGCGCTCAGCCCGTGATTGACGTGCACGGCGACCACCTCACTGGCGGGCAGCCGGGCGCACAGTTCGTGCAAAACCAGATGTGAGTCCACACCGCCGCTGTAGCCCACATAGACGGGGCGCGCGGTGTGTTTGGTTAACCATTCATCGAAGCGGTGGGCGGCGGGGTATTCGGGTTGGGTCATGCGTTGTCCGCATCGGCCAGGCCCCAGCGGTAGCGCAACTTCTCACGATCACCGCGGCGCCACAGCTCGGTTCCGCGCGGCACAGCCACCCGTTCGACAAAACGGGCCCCGATGCGTTCACAGGTGCGCACTGAAGCGATGTTGTCGGGGTTGCAGGTGATCCACAGCTCGGTCATGCCATGATCGAGGGCGACGGTTCGAATCAGCTCACAGGCACTGGCCGCATAGTGATGCCCGCGATACGGCCGGTCGATGCCATAGCCAATCTGCCCGGCATAGGTCACCAGCGCCGGGCTGTCGCCCACCCGCAGGTCGATCTGGCCGATCAGGGTGCCGTCATGCAGGACCACATCAAAAAGGTAGGCCGGCGCGCCTTCAAGCGCGCGTTCCCCCTCCAGATACCGGTTCAGTAACAGAGCGATGTCCTCTGAGACCAGAGGATCATAGTGTCGAAACGCAAAGGAATAAGCCGCCGTCATCTGTTCCTGCCACGCTGGGATCGGTCATCTGGTGGTCCATCCCGATACTACGAACTGCAACCGGTCGCGGACCAACGCCGGGAGGCTCCCGGAAATCGACGCCCACAGACGCCGACCTGACAAGCTTAGTTTGTTTACTGGCAGGTTTCGAGTCAGGCGCTTTCAAGCCCGAACGACATCAACCGCTGGTACCGGGTTTCCAACAGTTCATCGATGGAGACACCGCGCAGTTTATCGAGTTGTCCGACCAGGGCGTGGCGCAGATCGGCCGCCATGGCTTCAGGGTTGCGGTGCGCACCACCCAGCGGCTCCTTAATGACTGTATCGACCAGACCCAGTTCGCGCAATCGGGTGGCGGTGATGCCCATCGCTTCGGCCGCATCCGACGCCCGCTCGGCGGTTTTCCATAAAATCGATGCACAGCCTTCGGGCGAAATCACCGAATAGGTGCTGTATTGCAGCATGTTCAGATGATCACACACACCAATGGCCAGCGCCCCGCCAGACCCGCCTTCACCGACGACGGTCGAGATGATGGGGGTTTTCAGTGACGACAGCTTCAGCAAATTGTAGGCGATGGCTTCACTCTGGCCGCGTTCTTCCGCGCCAATGCCCGGGTAGGCGCCCGGCGTGTCGATAAAGGTCAGCACCGGCATTTTAAAGCGTTCGGCCATTTGCATCAGACGCAGCGCCTTGCGGTACCCTTCCGGCTTGGGCATACCAAAGTTGCGACGTACTTTTTCTTTCACATCCCGGCCTTTCTGATGGCCAACCACCAGAACCGGTTCCTCGTTCAACCGGGCCACGCCCGAGACGATGGCAGCGTCGTCGCCATAATGGCGGTCGCCATGCAGCTCATCCCAGTCGGTAAAGACGTGTTTGATGTAGTCGAGCGTATAGGGGCGTTTCGGATGACGCGCCAGCTGGGAAACCTGCCAGGAGGTCAAATTGGAAAATATCTGCTCGGTCAATTTAACCGACTGGGCATTCAGCTTCTCGATTTCAGCTGAAATATTGAGGTCGTTGCGATTGCCAACCAATCGCAATTCTTCAATTTTGGCAATCAGGTCTGCAATGGGTTGTTCAAATTCCAAGTAATCTGGATTCATGCCGTTTCCCTAGTGTGCCGTCAATGGTTTACTGCGAGTCCGCCAGCTGCCAGTAAAGCAGGCTGAGCGACAACGTCAACTCTCTAACCCGAGCGACCTTGCCACCCCGGACCGCCGTAACCTCCGGGCGGTTCAATTCGATGATGCGCTCAGCCTAATGGGCGGATTGCCATTGAGCAAGCGCATCAAACCTTATTGAGCTTTGAACAAACGGAAACAATCAGCACAGTTACCGCTTACTACCGACTCAAGTTTCGGAGCTAGGGTTGGCTTGCAGGCATTGGTCCGCGCCGGATACCGGGTATGCCCCTGTGGGGTCGGCGTAGATCCATCCATGGAGCCTAGACCGCAACATCCATGTTGCGGACTACCCCACAGGGGCATACCCGGCACCCGCCGCTAGTCACTTGGGCTAACATCAGAACTTCAGTAACAGACTTCACCCCGCAAAACTCATCAGGTCAGTCGTGATAGCGAAACCGGTATGCGGAGTCGTCAAAGGTCTGGCGAATGCGGTGCAGCACCTCATCTTCCAGCGGAATCCGGTGGGCCGGGTTCAACCGGACCTGCCCCTGGGCCACGCGGGATTCGTAGCTGATCCAAACGGGGGTGCCCTGCCCCTCTTCCAGGTCGCTGCGTATCAGGTCATTCAGCCGTTTCAGGAAGTCCTGCGCCTGGGCTTCGGTTACCCGGAATTCAATGCCGCGAATCAGTTCCTGTCGCGCCTGGGTCAGGGTGTAGATATTCTGCGCCCGGATGCGGGCCCGCTCGGCGTAATCGTCCCAGCCAATTTCGGCTTCGACGAAGATCACCTGGTCTGGCTCCAGCAGGGGTTTGAAGCGCTGGTAATCGTCCCCGAACAGGGTCATTTCGATGCGTCCGGTGCGGTCGTCCAGGGAGACGATGGCCATGGTATCGCCCCGCTGGGTCTGGCGGGTGCGAACACCGAGTACCAGGCCGGCCAGGGTTTTGGTCTGCTTGCGCAGGCGGCGCAGCTCTTCCGGTGGCATATCGAGCTCACCGAGGCGCATTGAGGCGATCTTGTTGACTTCCGATTCGTACTCATCGATCGGGTGGCCGGTCAGGTACAGACCGAGCGTTTCTTTCTCGCCCATTAGGCGCTCTTTCAGGGAGTGCTGCATCACCTTTTCATAGGGTGCATAGGGTTCTTTCTGGCTTTCCACCTGCAGGTCGTTGAACAGATCGATCATGCCTGCTGCCTGATTGCTGGCCGACTGTTCTGCGGTGCGTACCGCATCTTCCATCGCAGCCAGCAACATCGCCCGGTGCGGCGCCAGCCGGTCCAGTGCACCGGCCTTGATCAGCGCCTCGATACAGCGCTTGTTCACCTTGCGGCTGTCGACCCGCTCGCAGAAGTCGAACAGATCGGTAAAGGGCCCGCCGTTCGACCGGGCGGCAACGATTGCCTCCACCGGGCCTTCGCCAACACCCTTGATCGCCCCCAGACCGTAGATGATCTGGTCGTTCTCGTTCACCGTGAACATGTAATCACCGGCGTTTACATCCGGTGGCAGCACATCGATGCCAAGCTGCCGGCAGTCTTCGATGAAGATAACCACCTTGTCGGTGTTATCCAGTTCCGACGACATGGTCGCGGCCATAAAAGCAGCCGGGTAATGCGCCTTGAGCCAGAGCGTCTGGTAAGACACCAGCGCATAGGCGGCCGAGTGCGATTTGTTGAAGCCGTAACCCGCGAATTTTTCCACCAGATCAAAAATCTTGGTGGCCAGTTCCGCGTCGACCCCTTTAGAGGCCGCACCGGCGGCGAAGACTTCACGCTGCTTGGCCATTTCCTCGGGTTTTTTCTTGCCCATGGCCCGGCGTAACAGGTCGGCGCCGCCAAGCGTATAGCCCGCCAGTTCCTGGGCGATCTGCATCACCTGCTCCTGATACAGGATAATACCGTAGGTCGGCGCCAGAATCGGCTTCAGCCATTCGTGCTGATACTGCGGATCGGGGTAGGCCATCTCCTCGCGTTCGTGCTTGCGGTTGATGAAGTTATCCACCATGCCCGATTGCAGCGGGCCCGGCCGGAACAGGGCCACCAGGGCGATCATGTCTTCCAGGCAGTCTGGCTTCAGCCGTTTGATCAGGTCTTTCATACCGCGCGATTCGAGCTGGAACACGGCCGTAGTCTGGGCTTTCTGCAGCAACTGGAAGGAGGGTTCGTCATCAAGCGGAATGTGCGCGATGTCGATGGCAGGCTTACCCTTGGCAGCCAGCCTGGGGTTAATGATTTTCAGCGCCCAGTCGATGATGGTCAGGGTGCGCAGCCCCAGGAAGTCGAACTTGACCAGGCCGGCAGATTCCACATCGTTCTTGTCGTACTGGGTGACCAGGCCGGTGCCGTCTTCTTCGCACAGCAGCGGCGAAAAATCGGTCAGTTTGGTCGGCGCGATCACCACGCCCCCGGCGTGCTTGCCGGTCTGGCGGGTAATGCCCTCGAGCTTGAGCGCCATCTCCCAGATTTCCATGCCCTCTTCGTCATCGGCCAGAAACTCCTTGAGTTCGGCGACGTCGTCTATGGCCTTGGTCAGCGTCATGCCCGGGTCAGCAGGAATCAGCTTGGAAATGCGGTCAGCCAGACCATAGGCCTTGCCTTGCACCCGCGCCACGTCACGCACCACAGCCTTGGCGGCCAGGGTACCGAAGGTAACGATCTGGGATACCGCCTGGCGGCCGTATTGATCGGCCACATACTGAATAACGCGGTCGCGTTTCTCCATGCAGAAGTCGACATCGAAGTCGGGCATCGACACCCGTTCCGGGTTCAGGAAGCGTTCGAACAGCAGGTCGTATTCCAACGGGTCGAGGTCGGTAATATCGAGCGAATAGGCGACCAGTGAGCCTGCACCCGAGCCCCGGCCAGGGCCAACCGGAATATCGTGCTCTTTGGCCCAGCGAATAAAGTCCATCACGATCAGGAAGTAGCCGGGAAAGCCCATCTGAATGATGATGTTCAGTTCGAATTCGAGCCGGGTAACGTATTCGGCATGTTTGCTGGCGTACTCCGGATCGTCCTTTTTCAGGCTTACCGCCAGGCGGCGCTCCAGGCCCTCAAAGCTCAGTTTGCGGAAGTACTCATCCATGGTCATGCCATCGGGGATGGGATATTCCGGCAGGAAGTACTCACCCAGTTTTACCGTGGTAGAACAACGCTCTGCAATCAGCAGGCTGTTGTCGATGGCTTCGGGCAGGTCGGAGAAAAGTTCCGCCATCTCGTCGGCGCTTTTCAGGTATTGCTGGTCGGAATAGCGGCGCGCACGTTTGGGGTCGTCTACCGTCACACCGTCATTGATGCAGACCCGGGCTTCATGGGCGTCGAAGTCATCCTCGGTCAGAAACATGACGTCGTTGGTGGCCACCACGGCAATGTCGAGCTCGCGCGCCAGCAACAGACTGCCCTGCACGATGACTTCATCCTGATCACGCCCGGTGCGTTGCAGCTCCAGGTAATAGCGATCACCAAAGATCGACTGCCAGTGGCGGGCAAGCTCACCCGCCACGTCGGCCTTGCCACGGCTCAGCGCCTCTCCGACATCACCAAAGCGACCGCCGCTAAGCAGAATCAGGCCCTCATTTTTCGCCTTAATCCATTCGGCTTTAATAACCGCACGGTCATGTACCTGGTGCGTCTGATAAGCGTCGGAAATCAGTTCGGTCAGGTTACGGTAACCCTGGGCGTTTTGTGACAGCACCGTCATCCGGAACGGCGCTGCCGCGTCCGCCGGGTTCTCCACCCACAGATCGGCCCCAAGCAAAGGCTTGATGCCCGCACCCAGTGCCGCATTGTAGAACTTGATCAGCCCGAAAAAGTTGGTGATGTCGGTAATCGCTACCGCCGGCATCCCCTGCTTGAGCGCCGCCTGCACCAACGCCTTGGGGCGAATCAGGCCGTCGACCAGTGAATATTCGGTATGAACTCTAAGATGTACAAATTGAGCGGACACGCTGGGCTTTCTCCTTCTTGACCGGCGACCATGGTACTACTTGAAGCGGCCAGTTGGCAGGTACTGGTGTGGGCTTTTTAATTCAAGTTTCGGCGTTTAGTCCTGCCTGGGTAACAGGAGTCCGTGACAGGCACCGGGTATACCTATTTGGGGTCGGCGTAAACCCATCCATGGGGCCTAGACCGCAGCATCCATGCTGCGGACTTCCCCAGATAGGTACACCCGGCACCTGACACTAGATGACTGCAAACGCCGAAACTTGAATTAAAAAGCCAGTCTGAGCCGGGTTGAGGGACTAAAGGCTAAGAATGGCCTTAACCGGCGCATAACTGCGCCGGTGCTCGGCTATGACGCCGTGGGCTCGCAACGCCGCCAGATGAATTGGCGTCGGGTAGCCTTTATGGCGGGCGAAGCCGTACTGTGGATAGCGCTGATCGAGTTCGACCATCTCGGCATCCCGCTGGACTTTGGCGAGAATGGACGCCGCACCGATGGCGGGAATCAGGCTGTCGCCTTTAACGATGGCTTCCGCCGGGCAAGGCAGGCCTTTGGGCAGCTTGTTGCCATCGACCTGACAGAATTCGGGTACCACCGATAGGCCAGAGACCGCCCGGCGCATGGCCAGCAGGCTGGCCTGCAAAATATTCAGTTCGTCGATCTCGGCGACGCTGGCGCGGGCAATACACCAGCTCAGTGCCCGGGCTTTGATCTCTTCACTGAGCTGCTCCCGGCGTTTTGCGGTGAGCGCTTTGGAATCGGTGAGGCCTGCAATGGGCTGCTTCGGGTCCAATATGACGGCGGCAGCCACTACATCGCCTGCGAGAGGCCCGCGCCCGACTTCATCGACGCCGGCGACCAGATCACCGGCATCCTGAAACACCAGGCCCTGCTGAGTCATTCGGAGGTGGCTCCGGCTACAGCCAGCACTGCTTCAGCCGCTTGCTCATCGGCGCCACGGGCCAATTGGCGGTGCAGGAAACGGGAGCGTTGTTCAAACTGGGCGCGATAATCGGTGTCGGTGAGAATTCTGGTCAGATCTTTAGCCAGGCGTTCGGGCGTTGCGTCATCTTGCAGTCGTTCCGGCACCCAGTCGCTCTGGGTCAGTATATTGGGCAAAGACACCCAGCGTGTGGTTGCCATGGCCCGCATAATCCGGAAGGTCAGTGCGGTCAAGCGGTAGGAAACCACCATGGGTCGTTTCAGCAGCATGGCTTCCAGCGCCGCCGTGCCGGACGCCAGCAAGACGCCATCGCTGGCGATCATGACGTCGGTGGACTGACCGGCATAGAGTTGGATGTGCAACCCATTCCCATGCTGGCGCACGGCTGCTTCAATCTGTTCGCGGCGGAATTCATTGGCAGCGGGAATCAGCACCGTCAGTGGGCCTAGGGATTTCTGGGCCAGTGTCGCTGCTTGTAAAAACAACGGTGCCAGCCGGCCGACTTCACTGCCCCGGCTGCCCGGCAGTACCGCCAGGCACAGCCCCTGCTCCGTCACGCCCAGGCGTCGCCTCGCGGCGGCCCGGTCCGGTTCCATCGGTAACTGGTCGGCCAGGGTGTGGCCGACAAAGGTTACCGGCACCTGGTGCTGGCGATAAAAGTCAGCTTCAAAGGGCAGCAAGGTGAGCATATGGTCGACGCTGCGCCGAATCTTTTTAATGCGGCCCTGTCGCCAGGCCCAGACTGAGGGCGAAACGTAATGCACGGCCTTGATGCCGGCATCCCGTAACTGGCGCTCAAGACCCAGATTAAAATCAGGCGCATCAATGCCGACGAACACATCCGGCTGCCAGTGAATGCACCAGTCCCGATAGGCAGCCCGAATTCGGAACAGTTCGCGCAGCCGGCCCAGCACTTCGGTCAGGCCCATAACCGACAATCGCTCCATGGATACACGGCTGTCGAGCCCTTCGGCGATCATTCGTTCGCCGCCAATACCCCCGAATTCCACATTGGGGTGGCGGGCGCGCAGCGCGCGCATCAGGCCTGCGCCGAGGATGTCGCCGCTGGCTTCACCGGCCAGCAGGGCCACACGTAAAGGTCGGGACATCAGCGCACAATACCCCGGCTGGCCTTCTCGATACTGCGCACAAAAACAGCCACTTCCGGGTACTGTTCGGCAACGGGCGCAAGCTCGGCCAGCGCGGCCTTGGTGGTTTTACTTTCGCGGTACACCGTTTTGTAGGCTTTGCGCAGCACCTTGACCGCCTCGGCGGAAAAACCGCGACGGCGCAAGCCTTCTGTATTCATGCCGTGAGGCGATGCCGGGTACCCCTGAACGGTAACGTACGCTGGAATATCTTTGAGCACAGTCGATCCGCTGCCAACAAAAGCATGGTCGCCGATGGACACATACTGATGCACGCCAGCATTGCCGCCAATGATGGCGTGATAACCGACTTTGACATGGCCGGCCAGCTGCGCCGAATTGGCCAGAATCACCCGGTCACCAAGCACCACATCGTGGGCGACGTGCGAATAGGCCATCAGCAGGCAGTGGCTGCCGACCCGGGTCTCGCCGTTGTCCTGAATGGTGCCCCGGTGCAGTGTTGCGCACTCGCGGATGGTGTTGTGGTCGCCAATGATCAGCCGTGTCGGCTCGCCTTTGTATTTCAGATCCTGGCAGGCTTCTCCGACACTGGCGAACTGAAAGATTTTATTATGTCGCCCTATGGTCGTAGGGCCATTAATAACGACGTGCGGGCCCACCCAGCAGCCTTCGCCGATCTCGACATCCGGGCCAATCACAGTAAAGGGACCAATCACCACGCCATCGGCTATGCGGGCGGCTTTATCAACCAGGGCGGTAGGGTGAATCACGGCGTTGCTTTCCGTTCGGCACAGACGATATCGGCGCTTGCCGCCAACTTCCCGTCCACTTCGGCACGGCAGTTGAATTTGAAAATACCGCGTCGCTCGGAAACCAGCGTGCTGAACAAATCGAGCCGGTCTCCCGGCACCACCTGCTTTTTGAACTTGACGTTATCGAGCCCGGCAAACAGGTATAGATAGCCTTCACTCGGTCGATTACCCGAGGTTGCAAACCCCAGAATCGCCGACAACTGGGCCATGGCCTCACACATCAGCACACCCGGGAAAATGGATTGACCGGGAAAATGCCCGTTGAACAGCTCCTCATTACCCGTCACGTTCTTGAACCCGGCAATGGCCTCGCCCGGGGTCAGCTCCGTTACCCGGTCAACCAGCAGAAAAGGGTACCGGTGCGGTAAAAATTGCTTGATGGCTTCGTGATCCAGGGGCAGTTCAATGCTCATTCCGAGTCCTCAGATTCCGGAGCGGCGGGACCCGCGGTCAGCGCCTTCTCCAATGACTTCAATCGCTGTTCATACTGGTCTAACTGACGCAACCGTGCAACGGTTCGACGCCACTCCCGGCTGGGCTGTACCGGCCAGCCGGACGAATAGACACCAGCCTCCGCTATGCTCTTGGTTACCATGGCCTGGCCGGTAAAGTGCGACCCGTCGGCAATGTCGATATGGCCGGCAAACCCGGCTTGTCCGCCGACCGTGCACCCTTCACCCAGGGTCGTGCTGCCCGCAATACCAACCTGCCCGGCGAGCGCCGTTGCCTTGCCGATCACGACGTTGTGCGCAACCTGCACCAGGTTATCGATGATGACATCATCTTCAATACAGGTATCGTTAATCGCCCCCCGGTCGATGGCCACATTGGCACCGATATCGACCCGGTTGCCGATGCGGACGGTGCCAAGTTGGGCGATACGCTGCCACCGCCCCTGGTCCGGTGCAAAGCCGAAGCCGTCAGAACCGATAACCGTTCCCGGCTGAACCCGACAGTCATCGCCCATCACCACCCCGTGGCAGAGCGTGACATTCGCCATAATGCGGGTGTTCCTGCCAACCCGGGCACCGGCATCGAGAACCGCACCGGCTCCAATCTGGCTACCCTCGCCAATGCTGACGCCAGGGCCGATGACCGCGCCGGGGCCAATGGTCACACCCGCGCCGATCACCGCATCCTCTGCCACCACGGCGCTGGCATCAATATGGCCGGTCGGTGCCGGCTCACGGCTGAAGTGGTGGGATATACGGGCGTAGACCAGATAGGGATCGTCAACCATAATCAGTGCGGCAGAGCCCGGAGCCTGATCGGCCATATCCGGTTTCAGCACAATGGCCGTAGCCTGGCTGTCTGGCAGGTCGGCCAGGTACTGTCGGGATGCCAGGAACGTCAGGCTCCCGGGCATGGCCTCATCCAGAGCGGATACTCGCTCCAGAGGCATATCCCAGGCCTGTTCATTGCCGCCCAGCTGCGCATCGAGCTGGTCAGCCAACTGTCGGGCTGTGATCATCCGTCTGACTCGTCAGCTTATTGTTGCGCCTGGTACAGCGCGTTGAATTCTTCCAGTACCGCTTCGGTTATATCCAGCGAGTTACGATGGTAGACAACGGCGGCCTTGTCCAGAATCACATCGAATTCATTACCCTCCACCGCCGCTTCAATGGCCTGGGCCATCATCGGCTGGTACTGTTCAATAAAGGCATTGCGCCGCTCAGCCTGGACCTGCTGCAACTGGCGAACCAGTTGTTCGCGCTGGCGGGCACGCTGTTGCAATTGGGATTCGAGCTCCGCCATTTCGGCCTCTGTCATGATGTCGGCGTCGGTACGCGCCCGGCTTTGCAACTGCTGAATTGATTGCCCCAGGGTCTGAACCTGTTGCTCTTCCTGTTCGAATTCCCGCTTCAGTTCCGCGGTTGCATCCTGGGCCGCATCGCTGTTAAACAGCACATAATTCTGGTCCAGTAGCGCGACCTCTGTAGCCTGAACTGACGCCGCCATACCAATAGCGATCAGGGCAACGGATACCCGGTGCAGCCAGGTGGATACCCTGGTTGAGACAGTGCGTTGTGCTGAAATAGTCATGCTCTCTCCTGTTCAGTTCGAGTATTACGGTACCAACCCGCCAGAGGCCTGCTTGCTACGTCATATCGCCGGTCAATACTTCCAGACTGCCGGACTCTGCGGATCATTCTAGTGGTAAAGACCGGTGCTGAGTAGTTTGCTCCGGTCTTTCCTTCTTAGTAGCCAATACCAATGGTAAAGGCGAAATTCTTCTCAAGATCACCTTCACGCGCATTCAGCGGCCAGGCATAGCTGAAGCTCAATGGCGCAAGAGGGGTAATCCAGGTGATGTCGATACCAGCCGCGTATCGTAAATCACCCAGATCAACGCCGTTACTGCAGTTCTCATTGCCGGCACGACAGGCGTCGGTAAAGACATTACCTCCATCAATAAACAACGAGGCGCGGAAGGCATCCTGACTCTGGACGAAGGGCATCGGAACAAGCAGTTCAGCCCCATACTCAACCTTGATATTGCCACCAATAGGTGACGGATCGGCCAGGGGTTCATTGCTGCCATCCAGATTTGGCGTACTCAATGGCCCCAATGAACCATATCGATAGCCCCGAACAGACCGCACACCCCCAGAATAGAAATGCTTGTAGAACGGGAGCCGGTCGGCATCGCCATAGCCGCTGCCATAGCCGAGATCGGAATGAAGGCGAATACTGAACTGATCGTTAATCGGAAAATACTGTTCGGCGCTACCCGTCAGTCGGTAATAGGTCAGATCACCCAGTGGGGTGGCCACTTCACTCGACAGCGTCAACTGACGACCACGGGTGGCCTTAAAGGTGCCATTGAGGCTGTTGTAATTCCAGGTGAGGCGGGTATCGATGATTTCATAGTCATCCCCGTTCGAATTCCGGAAATCTGTCATCTCTTGCGGCGCGTTGTCGCTCAGGAACAACTCGTCCTGGCTGTAACCAAGGCCGTAAGTGATTCGCTGGTTTTCAGACAACGGATAGCCCAGCCGCACCCGGCCACCGGCGGTGTTCGTGGCGTAGGTGCTGAATGTCTGCTCACTGAAATCGGTACGACGGTAGTACAGATCGATACCGCGGCTGACGCCATAAATGGTGAAGTACGGATCTTCAAACGACAGATTATAGTTCTGCTCGGAATCATTGACTGTCACCGACGCCGAAAAATCATAACCCTTACCCTGGAAGTTCTTTTGCTCCACTTTGGCTTCGGTAAAAAAGCCACTGACATCCGAATAACCGATGGAGCCGGTGATCTGACTGTTGGTGGACTCCTCAACGGTGACAATCAGATCGACCAGATCATCCCGCCCCTCTATTCGCTGGGTACGGATATCAACACGGCTGAAGTACCCCAGACGTTCGAGCCGCTGACGCGACAGGCGAATGTTGCTGTTGATCACCAGCGCGCGTTCCAACTGGCGCATTTCACGGCGGATGACTTCGTCGTTGGTTTCCGAGTTGCCGCGAATCTCAATGCGGTTCACATAGACCGGCTTGCCCGGAATGACCCTGAGTGTGACGTCTACGGTTTGGGCTTCGCGATTCGGGTCCAGCTCAGTGTTGACCTCGGCAAACGCATAGCCCTGATTGCCAAGTAAATCGTTGATGCGCGAGGCCAGATCGCTGATTTCAACCCGTGAATAGACGTCCCCTTCGGATACGTCTATCAGCGCTTCAAGCTCTTCATCCAGATCGACCAGATCCCCGGTCAGTGATAAACCGGACACCCGATAGGGCTCGCCTTCGAAGACGTTCAGGATCAGCGTAATGTCGGCCTTGTTGTCGGAGATCGACACCTGGTGGGATTCCAGACGGAAATCCAGATACCCGCGATCCAGGTAATAGTCTTCCAGGCGGGCCAGGTCGCCGGTCAGCTGCGCCTGACCAAAGCGGTTACGCCGTGCGATAAACTGAAACGGATAGCGCTTGCTGGTCTCACGCAAACGCAGAGCCCCCTGCAATTCTTCATCGGTGAACACTGAATTGCCGGTAATCTCGATATGGTTAATCTTGGCCACAGGCCCTTCGCTGATCACCAGCTCCACATCGACCCGGTTCAGTGACAGCGGCGTCACCTCGGGAACCACCGTGGCATTGTACCGGCCCTGAATGCTGTACTGACGCTCAAGCTCTAGCTCAATGCCTTCAAGCAGGGACTGATTGAAAATCTCGCCTTCCTCAAGCCCGACATCGGACATCACCCGTTCCAGGGTGTCGGTCGGAATCACCTTGTTGCCGGAAAACTCGACGGAATTGATGGCCGGGCGTTCAGTGACCTCGAACACCACAGTATTGCCGTCGAGCAGTACCTGAACATCGCTGAAATAACCGGTGCTATAAACCGCACGCAACCACTCGTCGGCCGACTCGGTATCAACCCGGTCACCTTCCTGGATGGGCAGCGCCTGCAACACCGACCCCAGCGATACCCGCTGCAAGCCATTGACGGTCAGGGCGTCTACCCGAAACGGTTCCGCCATGGCAGCCGCACTGACCATCAGCGCCAGAGCCGCCGCGACAACAAATCTCATAGTTACTCCTGCTCGTTAACATCGCTTCTGCCGGACAGCAGCCTGGACAGAGAAGACGACCGATCACTGACCGTTACAATCGGCCGATATCATTCACAAACGCCAATACCATCAGCCCGACAATCAACATCAGGCCGATCTGAGACCCTATCACCTGCAATCGCTCCGACAGGGGTTTGCCGCGAATCCATTCGACCGCGTACATCACAATATGGCCGCCATCCAGCACCGGAATGGGCAGCAAATTGACCACACCCAGACTGATACTGATGAAAGCCAGAAACCGTATAAAACTCTCAGCGCCACCCTCTACCGACTCGCCAGCCATCTGGGCCATGGAGATGGGGCCGCCGATCTGCTCAACAGACACCAGACCGGACACCATTTTACCCAGCATCGAGAAGCTCAGCCCAACCATTTCGGCGGTATCCTGCATGCCGAGCCAGATACCCGTCCAGGGCCACTCGCGCTGCACGATGATCTGCTCTTCCGGCCAGGGCGTCGGCGCGGCTATCGCACCGATGTAACCCTGGGCCTGACCGTCGACCTCGCGCTGTGCCGGCGTCACCGTGATGCTTTGCCGGTTCTGGTCGCGCTCCAGCAGCACAGACAAAGGCTGGCCGCCATTGGGCTGAATAATACCGACCCAGTCCACCCAATTTTCAATCATTTGACCATTGACCGAAACAATCCGGTCTCCGGCTTGCAAGCCTGCCGCTTCAGCAGCGCCGCCGGGCAGCACCTGACCAATAACCGCCGGCGTCTCGGGCCGGCTCGGATAGAGCCCCAGGCTGGCCATGGGGTTGGGTTCGGTATCGCGCGCCATCCATTCGCTGATGGCCAGCTCAAGGCGCTGCACCTGCCCTTCCCGACGCACCGTCAGTTCAATGGTACCGGTGTCGCCCACGCGCCGGGCCAGAGCCAGGTTGATATCGGTCCAGTCGTCGACAGCTCGCCCGTCCACCTGTTCTATCACATCACCGCGTTGCACACCGGCCTCAGCTGCGGGTGTCTGCGCCGGAGGGGTATCTGCCCAGGGCGCCAACCCCTGCACGCCAATGCTGTACAGCAGCGCAAACGCCAATATGGCGAACAGAAAGTTGGCGATGGGCCCGGCAGAGGCGACGGCTATGCGCTGGGCCGGGGTCTTGCGCGTAAATGCCTGGTCCAGGTCAGCCTCGTCTACCGGGCCTTCCCGCTCATCGAGCATTTTCACGTAGCCTCCCAGTGGAATCCAGGCGACCACAAATTCGGTGCCGTGCCGGTCGTACCAGCGAAACAAGGGCTGGCCAAAGCCCACTGAAAAGCGCAGCACCCGAATGCCGTTGCGGCGGGCCACCCAGAAATGGCCGTATTCATGCACCGTTACCAAAATGCCGAGCGCTACCAGAATGCCGAGAATATTGGTCAGAATCGCCATCATGTTCGTGCCTCTATCGCTGCCTTCGCCAACGCCCGGGCGCGGGCATCTATGCCGAGCAATTGCTCAACCGAGGTGACCGCCTCATGCGCCAGCTGATTGAGCACCAGCTCATTAATGTGGGCGATTTGGGGAAATGACAGACGCCGTTGCAGAAAGGCCTCGACACTGACTTCATTGGCGGCATTTAGCACAGCCGGGCAGGTTCCACCCACCACGATGGCCTCTTCCGCCAGGCGCAGGCAGGGAAAGCGAGCCCGGTCCGGCTGATCAAAACTGAGGTCCAGTTGGGCGCTGAATTCGAGCGGGGCACTGCCGCTGTCGATGCGGTCTGGATACGCCAGCCCGAAGGCTATAGGCGTTCGCATGTCGGGTGTACCCATCTGAGCGATCACCGAACCATCGACGTAACGCACCATGGAATGAATAACGCTTTGCGGGTGCACCACGACTTCGACATCCGCCGGTTGCAACCCAAACAGCCAGCAAGCTTCTATCAGCTCCAGCCCTTTATTCATCAGCGTGGCCGAATCAACCGAAATTTTCTGACCCATCGACCAGTTCGGGTGGGCAACCGCCTGCTCCGGCGTTACCCGCTCCAGTTGTTCGGCGGTAAAGTTCAGAAAGGGGCCACCAGACGCCGTCAGCAAAACAGACGCTACACCCTGGCGCCGGTGCTCACCGGGCATGCACTGAAAAATAGCGTTGTGTTCACTGTCGATCGGCAGCAGCTGAGCACCGGAGTGCTGTACCGCCGACATCAGCAAGTCGCCGGCGACAACCAGGCTTTCCTTGTTGGCCAGCAGCAAACGTTTGCCCGCCCGGGCCGCCGCCAGCGAAGACAGCAGCCCGGCGGAGCCGACAATGGCGGCCATCACCACCTGTACATCCGGGTGTTCGGCCATGGCTTCCAGTGCGGCCGTCCCAACCAGGATTTCCGTGCTGTCGTCAGACAGCCGTGTCGTCAGCTCACGCTGTGCCTTAATATCAGGTACGACCGCATAGCGTGGCCGGTGTTGTTCAATCTGTTGCGCCAGCAACTCGATGTTGCGATGACCGGACAGCGCAAAAACCGAAAAGCGATCCGGGTGGCGGGCAATGACATCCAGGGTGTTGCAGCCAATGGAGCCGGTCGACCCGAGTACAGTCACCCATTGGCGCGATCCGGTGTCGGAAGATAAATCGCTGAAAGAAGGGGCCATGGCTAGAGGATCACCACCAGTAAAAGCACGCAAAACATCGGCGTCGCAGCACAGAGACTGTCGATCCGGTCCAGAATCCCGCCATGGCCGGGCAACAGACCAGAACTGTCCTTGATACCCCGGTATCGCTTGAGCAGGCTTTCAAACAGATCACCCAGTACGGAAATCGCCACGACCAGCGCGCTGATCACCAACAAGAACACCCACTGCAGGGGCGTCAGGCCGGGCAGGAAAATCAGGGCCATCGCGGCCGATAACACGACGGAAGTGCCCATACCGCCATAGACGCCAGCCCAGGTCTTGCCAGGGCTCACCGACGGGGCCAGCTTGCGGTTGCCAAAGGTTTTACCGGAAAAATAGGCGCCGATGTCCGCCCCCCAGACCAGCAACATCAGCCAGGTCAGCACCAGATTGGCGTTCGGCTGGCCTTTGAGCACATTCAACCCGAGCCAGAGCGGCAGCAGTACCGGCAGTGCCATCAACAGACGCACCCAGCGCTGTTGAATCCAGCTCTGGCTGGCGGGATACCGAACCACCATCACCAGGGCGAACAGCCACCACAGCAAGGACCACAGGGTCAGTTGCATCCAGGTCAGGGCGGTACGGGTTTGCAGCCACCACAGCAAAGCAAGGGCCGCCGCCGTCAGCAACGCCATGCCAAAACGCGTGGTCAGGCGCTGAAAACCCGCCAGATTAGCCCATTCCCAGGCACCCAAAACCACAATGGCGCCGATAAAAGCGGCAAATCCGGTCTCCGGCAGCCAGTAAATACCGGCCAGCATCAGCGGGGCCAGTATCAGCGCGGTCATCACACGGGTGATTAACATAGTCAGGAAGTCACTCTTTGTTCCAGTTGCTCGTCGGTCCGGCCGAAGCGACGCACCCGGCCAGCAAAACTGGCGAAGGCACGCTGCAGCGAGTCTTTGTTGAAATCCGGCCAGAACTCATCGGTGAAGTAGAACTCGGTATAAGCAAACTGCCAGAGCAAAAAGTTGGAAATGCGCTGTTCACCGGCGGTTCGGATGCACAAATCCGGCGCGGGCAGATCACCAAGCGCGACCCGGGCCTGGATGGCTGCTTCGGTGACATCGTCCGGCGTCAGCCGACCACAGGCCACGTCCCGGGCCAGACTTCTCGCCGCCTGGGTAATGTCCCAGTGCCCGCCGTAGTTGGCCGCGATAACCAGTGTCATGCCGGTGTTGTTGACCGTCAGTGACTCGGCCCGGGCAATTGCCGCCTGAATCGCAGTGCTGAACCCGGTCTTGTCGCCGATGATGCGCAGTTTCAAGTTATTCTCATGCAGCTTTTTCACTTCACGGTTCAACGCCATCAGAAACAGCTCCATCAGGGCGTTGACCTCTTCTCTGGGCCGACGCCAGTTTTCAGAGCTGAACGCGTACAGCGTCAACACTTCCACACCGGCTCTGGCACTATGTTCGACAACGGTTCTCACCGCTTTGGCACCGGCTTTGTGCCCTGAAATACCGCCCAGCAATCGCTTTTTCGCCCAGCGATTGTTTCCATCCATGATAATGGCCACATGGCGAGGAACTGACTTGGCTCCTGCTGACGTTGCTGTGGTCATAGGCTTCCTTTAAGGGTTCAGACCGGTGCCAGCCATCGGCATCATGGCTGGGCACAATACGGCCCTGAACTCGGCTGTTCATTTCAGCGGCGGCACTCTTGTTGTCTGTGCTGCGTCGCCCCTACAAAAAACAAAGGCAACATGGGGCTACCATGCTGCCTGAATCGGGGTCCTGTGACGGCGCTAAACCGTCATCAGTTCCTTCTCCTTGCCGGCCAGATGCGCTTCAACCTGAGCGGTCGCGGCGTCGGTCAGCTTCTGAATTTCGTCTTCCGCACTGCGGCCCTCATCTTCGGAAAGCTCTTTCTCTTTGACCAGTTCCTTGATGGTGGCATTGGCGTCGCGACGCCCGCTGCGAATCGACACCCGGGCTTTCTCCGCTTCAGCGCGGGCAACCTTGATCATGTCTTTGCGCGATTCTTCGGTCAACGCCGGCATCACAACCCGGATTTTATCGCCTGAGGTAGCCGGGTTAAGACCCAGATCCGCTTTCATGATGCTGCGCTCGATTTCCGGCACCAGATTCTTTTCCCAGGGCACAATGGCCAGGGTACGCCCATCTTCAACGTTGATATTCGCCACCTGTTTCAACTGGGTGGGTGTTCCATAGTAGTTGACCATCACACTGTCGAGAATAGCGGGGTTGGCCCGGCCGGTACGAATCTTGTTAAAACCGTCGTCCAGCGCGCCAATCGCCTTGCGGTTGTGCGCCTCAACTTCTTTTTTAATGTCTTCGATCATGCAGTTATATCCTCTACCATCAGCGTTCCTTCGTTACCGCCTACCATCAGCGATATCAACGCTCCTGGTTTGTTCATATTAAACACCCGGACCGGCATTTTATGGTCCCGCACCAGACAAACAGCCGTCAAATCCATCACACCCAACTGTTTCTCCAGCGCCTCGTTGTAGGTCAGACGATCGTATTTTACCGCATCCGGATTGGTTCGGGGATCATCATTATACACGCCGTCGACATTCGTTGCCTTGAGCACCAGATCCGCCTCAATTTCGATACCGCGCAGGCAGGCTGCCGAATCGGTGGTGAAGAAGGGGTTGCCGGTACCGGCGGCGAAAATCACCACATCACCCTGAGTCAGGTAACGGATGGCACTGCGCCGGTCGTAATGCTCGACGATACCGGACATGGGGATGGCCGACATCACCCGACTGCGGATATTGGAGCGCTCCAGCGCATCGCGCATGGCCAGGGCATTCATCACGGTGGCCAGCATGCCCATGTGATCGCCGGTCACCCGATCCAGACCGGCTTCATTCAGTGCCTTGCCGCGAAACAGATTGCCGCCGCCAATCACCAGCCCCACCTGAACCCCTATGCCCACCAGCTGACCAATCTCCAGTGCCATGCGATCCAGAACCTTCGGGTCTATCCCGAAGCCCTGTTCGCCGGACAATGCTTCGCCGCTGAGTTTGAGCAAAATGCGCTTGTGGCGCGGATGGGGGTCTTTCGAGGGCATGGTGGTCTCCTAAACAAGGTCACTGACACGTATAACAGAGGGGATATCACATTCGCGCGGCTACTGTGCGACGCGAACGTCGCCGGTGCAAGCGGGTTTTGCGTAAAAAGACCCGGCGAGCGAGCCTGGCGCTGCCCCCGAGCCGGCACGAGGCTCCGCTGCAGACAAAAAAAAGGGCAGTTAAACTGCCCTCTCTTAGCGCTGCTTAGTTGCCTTTGGCAGCTGCGGCGACTTCGGCGGCGAAGTCGACTTCTTCACGCTCAATGCCCTCGCCCACTTCCAAACGCAGGAAGCTGAGAATCTCGGCACCGGCGTTCTTGGCCAGGGTTCCAACCTTGGTGTCCGGATCTTTGACGAACGGCTGTTCCAGCAGAGAAATCTCGGCGACAAACTTCTTCAGGCGGCCCTGAACCATCTTCTCGATGATTTCAGCCGGCTTGCCGGAGTTTTCGGCCTGGGCGGAAACGACTTCTTTCTCACGGTCCAGCACGTCTTGCGGTACCTGATCAGCGGAAACAAACTGCGGGTTGATGGCAGCGACGTGCATGGCAACATCACGACCCAGCTCTTCATTGCCACCGTTCATTTCAACGGCTACACCGATACGGCCACCGTGAACATAGGTTGCAACGGTTTTGCCTTCACCACCGAGCAATACCACGCGGCGGACAGAGATGTTTTCACCGATCTTCTGAACCAGGGCCTGACGTGCCGATTCAAGCTCGCCGTCCATCAGGGCGGCAACGTCGCTTTGCTGGTCAGCAAAAGCCTTGTCAGCCACGGTGTTGGCAAAGTTCAGGAAGTTGTCATCGCGGGCGACAAAGTCGGTTTCGCTGTTCACTTCCAGCAGCATGGCGCGGCTGTTGTCAGCGGACTGACGCGTCACAATGATGCCTTCGGCAGCGGTACGACCGGCTTTCTTGGCCGCTTTCAGACCGGATTCCTTGCGCATGGTGTCGATGGCGGCTTCGATGTCGCCGTTGGATTCAACCAGCGCCTTCTTGCACTCCATCATGCCAAGACCGGTACGCTCACGCAGTTCTTTTACCAGGGCTGCTGTGATGTTAGCCATTGTGTATTCCTCGTTCATTAATTTGGATTCGGTTCACCCGCCCGTGCCTGCAGCAGTCGGCGGACCCTTTAATTCGTTGCTCCGGCGGCGACACCGTCGTCGCCATCAGGCGTCTGTATAGCAAAAAGGGGCCTGGGCCCCTTTTTCGCTTGCCTGAGCCGTGCGCCGATTACTCGGCCGGGGTGTCGTCTGCTACCGCGTCAGCGACTTCAACAAACTCGTCAGCCTCGGTTGCATTGGCGGCCTTGGCTTCCAGAACCGCGTTAGCGACAGAGCTGGCGTAAATCTCAATGGCGCGAATGGCGTCATCGTTGCCGGGGATCACAATGTCGACACCGTCGGGGTTGGAGTTACTGTCGACAACGCCGATGACCGGGATGCCCAGCTTGTTGGCTTCCTGGATGGCGATACGCTCGTGGTCAACGTCGATCACGAACAGAGCATCCGGAAGGCCGCCCATGTCCTTGATACCGCCGATGGTGCGTTCCAGCTTCTCGATTTCACGCTCGCGCATCAGACGCTCTTTCTTGGTCAGCTTGTCGAACGTGCCGTCTTTGCTTTCCGCATCCAGTTCACGCAACCGCTTGATCGACTGGCGAATGGTTTTGTAGTTGGTCAGCATCCCACCCAACCAGCGGTGAGCCACATAGGGCATGCCGGCGCGGGTTGCTTCTTCGCGAATGATTTTGCTGGCAGAACGCTTGGTGCCGACGAACAGTACTTTGTTCTTGGCTGCAGCCAACTCGCCAATCTGTACCAGGGCCTTGTTCAGAGCCGGGACAGTATGTTCAAGGTTAATGATGTGAATCTTGTTACGGGCGCCAAAGATGTACTTACCCATCTTCGGGTTCCAGTAACGGGTCTGGTGACCGAAGTGAACGCCTGCTTTGAGCAGGTCACGCATAGAAACAGTAGCCATAATATCCTCACTGGTTCGGGTTAAGCCTCCACACACCCCATGATTCAACCCCAGACCAGACATGGCCTCGGGCACCCGGAATCATGTGCCGGTGCATGTGAGAGTTAATAGACACGGCCTGAATCGACACCGATTCGGACCGCATTCCTTTGAACAGTCCGTCCAAAGCGGCGCGCTTTATACCATAAACCGGGGCTGAATCAAAGTTTTTCAACACCATGGCGCCCCGCCCCAGCCCCGTTAAAAGCACCTTTCAGGCGCTACCGGGCGGGTTTGCGGCAGTGGTGCTGCAAGTCGTCGCCAAAAGCTTTAGAATGATGCGCCACTATTCACCTTCGCCCTGGGAAACTCATGTCTGTAACCATTAAGACCGCCGAAGAAATTGAAAAAATGCGTGTGGCGGGCCGGCTTGCCGCTGAAGTGCTGGAAATGATTGGCGAGTACGTTCAGCCGGGCGTCAGCACCGGGGAACTGGACCGGATCTGCCACCATCATATTGTTGAAGTACAGGGCGGCATACCGGCACCGCTTAACTATGGCAACCCACCCTTCCCCAAATCGATCTGCACCTCAGTCAATCATGTGATCTGCCACGGTATTCCCAGCGACGACAAAATTCTGAAGAAGGGCGACATCGTCAACATCGATGTTACCGTGATCAAAGACGGCTACCACGGCGACACCAGCAAGATGTACTTCGTCGGTGAGCCGCAACCGCATCTGGAACGCCTGGTCCGAATCACTCAGGAATGCCTGTACAAGGGTATAGAACTGGTCCGGCCGGGCACCCGCCTGGGCGATATCGGCCATGTCATCCAGCAGCATGCCGAGGCCAACTACTATTCGGTTGTCCGCGAGTATTGCGGCCATGGCATCGGTGCCGTTTTCCACGAAGAGCCTCAGGTGCTGCACTATGGCCGGCCCGGCACCGGCATGGAACTGAAAGAAGGCATGACCTTCACCATCGAACCGATGATTAACGCCGGCAAGGCGCAATCAAAAGTACTGGGTGATCAGTGGACCGTTGTTACCCGCGACCGTAAGGCCTCCGCCCAGTGGGAGCACACCCTGCTGGTTACGCCCACCGGCGTTGAGGTACTGACCCGGCGCCAGGAAGAACCCTTTTAACCCCGGGCCTTTTATAGCAGCGGATTAGGCCCCGGGGTCTCACCAGCCGGACCTTTAATGCAACGCACCATGATGTCGTCTCTTTAGGATGAGTGCATGAATCTGAATGATTATGCCGATGCTGACCTGATTGATGCAGACAGCCTGACGCAGGTAAAGACCAAAAAGCCGCCCATGAGGGCATTGCGCAAGGCTCTGGATCATCTCTACCAGACGCTGGACCGGCGCTTTATTCAGGGCGAGCCCATTCGCACCCTGGTGTTCGGCCGGGCCTGGGCCATGGACCAGATACTGGCGGCCGCCTGGCAGCATTTTCCCTGGCGCAGTGAACACAACATCACCCTGATTGCCGTCGGGGGTTACGGGCGGGGCGAACTGCTGCCCAAATCTGACATCGATCTGCTGCTACTGTTTAACGAAGAAGCCGACATCGACGCCAATGTCGAGTCAATCCAGGCGTTTCTGACGCTGATGTGGGATCTGAAGCTCGATATCGGCCACAGCGTGCGCACCCTGGAAGCCTGCCAGGAAGAAGCCCGGGGCGACGTCACCATCACCACCAACCTGATGGAAAGCCGCACCATCACCGGCAACCCGACCTTGCGCCAGCGCGTCTCCGGCCTGATCAGCCAGGCCCATATCTGGCCCAGCGACGACTTCTACAAAGCCAAACTGAACGAACAGACCCACCGCCACCAGAAATACAACGAGACCGAGTACAACCTGGAGCCCAACGTTAAAGCGGGCCCCGGGGGGCTGCGTGACATCCAGACCATTGCCTGGGTCGCGAAACGCCATTTTGGCGACACTGACCTGGCCGAACTGGTCGAGCGTGGTTTCCTGACCGATGCCGAATACCAGGCCCTGATCGACGGCCAGGACTATCTGTGGCGCATCCGCTATGCCCTGCACCACTTCAGCGGCCGGGAAGAAGACCGGCTGCTGTTCGATCTGCAGGAGAAGGTAGCCGAACAGTTTGGCTACCAGGATCGCGAAGGCCAACTGGCCGTCGAACATTTAATGCAGGATTATTTTCGCCAGGTGTTCAAGCTCAGAGCGCTGAACATCATGCTGCTGCAGCTGTTCGACGAAGCCATACTGCACCAGAATGAAGACGACCAGCTGATTCCGATCAACTCCCGGTTTCAGGTACGCAACGGCTACATCGAAACCCTGAATGACGCCGTGTTCATCCGCACACCTTCGGCTTTGCTGGAGATTTTTGTGCTCTGCGCACAACGGCCGGATACCAAAGGCATTCGCGCCTCAACGATTCGCCAGATCTTCGCCAACCGGCACAGCATTAACGGCAAGTTCCGCCAGGACCTGCGCAACATCACCTTCTTTATGGAATTGCTGCGCAGCCCGGCCGGGGTCTCGACCAACCTGATGCGCATGAACCAGTACGGCATTCTGGGTCGTTATCTGCCGGAGTTCGGGCTGATCGTCGGGCAGATGCAATACGATTTGTTTCATGTATTTACCGTCGACGCCCATACTCTGCTCACCATCCGTAACCTGCGCCGTTTCCGCCACGCCAACAACACCGCCGAATTCCCCATTGCCACCAAGGTGATTCATCAGTTGCCCAAGGTTGAACTGGCCTACATCGCTGCGCTCTATCACGACATAGGCAAGGGCCGCGGCACCGACCATTCCGTCGAAGGCGCCGAAGAAGTCAGACGCTTCGCACTGCGCCACCGGATGACCGCCTGGGAAAGTGACCTGGTAGTCTGGCTGGTGCGCAACCACCTGCTGATGTCGATCACCGCCCAGCGGCAGGACATCTCCGACCCCGAAGTGATTAACCACTTCACCCAGCAGGTCGGCGACATCCACCGGCTCAACTACCTCTACGTGCTGACCGTGGCCGACATCTACGCCACTAACCCGAACCTGTGGAACAGCTGGCGCGCCTCTCTGCTGAAGAAACTGTACAACGAGGCCATGGCCGCCCTGCGGCGTGGCCTGGAAAACCCGATGGACAAGGAAGAACGGATTCGCGATGTTCAGAAGGCTGCCATGGACATGCTGCGCGACGATGGCTTTACCGAAGCCGAAATCCTGCAGCTCTGGGACAACCCGGGAGACGACTATTTCCTGCGTGAAAGCCCGGAAAACATCGCCTGGCATACCCGCGCCATCGCCAACCATGGCCTGAACGTACCGCTGGTGCTGATACGCGAAACCGACGAACACAGCTTCGCCGGCGCCACCCAAATCTTCATCTACGCACCGGACCGGCCGCATCTGTTTGCCGACATCGCCGCCTGCCTCGACAGCTGCGAACTGGACATTCAGGACGCCCGCATCATGACGTCCTCGGCATCGGATTTCAGTCTCGACACCTTCATCGTGCTCGATGAAGACGGCCACAGCATCGGCAATAACCCGGCCCGCCTGCGCGACGTTCAGCACCGCCTGCTGCTCGCCATTCAGGACCCGGAAGACACCACCGCGCCCAATCGTCGCCTGTCGCGCCGCCTGAAACATTTCAGCATCGCGCCCATCATCACCGTCAGCAACGACCCGGCCAACCATCGCACCGTCGTTGAAATCATCACCTCCGACCGGCCGGGTCTGCTCGCCGACATCGGCCGGGCGTTCAAGCGCCTCGACCTGCGCATGCAAAGCGCCCGCATTTCGACCCTGGGCGAGCGCGTGGAAGACGTCTTCTTTGTCGTCGACAGCAAGAATGAACCGCTGCATGACTCGCACCGGGTGGCCGAATTGCAGAAACAACTGACCGAGACCATAGAACAGGGACAACACCCATGAATCCGTTAATGGCCCGGCTGATGCCCTACCCATTCGAAAAACTCAAGCACCTGACCGCCGACATCACCCCGGCCGACCTGCCTGAAGTCGCCTGGTCCATCGGTGAACCCAAGCACGCGGCACCGGATTTTCTGAGCACCACGTTGAATCAGAACCTGATCGGATTTTCCCAGTACCCGGCGACCAACGGTCTACCCGCACTGCGTGAAACCATCGCCCAGTGGTGCCAGCGCCGGTTTCAACTGCCCGCGGGCAGCCTGACCGCCGAGCGGCATGTCTTGCCGGTTACCGGCACTCGCGAAGCGCTGTTTTCAATCGTACAGGCGCTGTTTGATGCCGAATCGAGCAAGCGCGAAGTCTGGATGCCCAACCCTTTCTACCAGATCTATGAAGGCGCCACCTTTCTGGCCGGCGGCGAACCACGCTACCTGCCCTGCCTGGCAGAGAACGGCTATCTGCCCGATTTCGACGCCCTGACCGACGCCGACTGGGACAACTGCCAGATGCTGTTTCTGTGCACCCCGGGCAACCCTTCTGGTCAGCCCTTGTCACTGGAGCAGCTGCAAAAACTGATCCGCAAAGCCATCGCCCACGATGTGCTGCTGATCAGCGATGAATGCTACAGCGAACTCTACCGGGATGAGGCGAACCCGCCGCCAGGGCTGCTGCAGGCAGCTGCGGCCATGGGCCATACCGATTACGCCAACTGCCTGGTGTTTCACAGCCTGAGCAAGCGCAGCAACCTGCCTGGCCTGCGCAGCGGTTTCGTCGCCGGCGACGCCAGCCTGATCGCCGAATTTTTACGCTACCGCACCTACCATGGCTGCGCCATGCCATTGCCGCACCAGCATGTATCCATCGCCGCCTGGCAGGATGAAACCCACGTCGCCGCCAACCGAGCACTGTACAACCAGAAATACCAGGCCGTGCACGACATCCTGTCGGACAAAATGCCGGTGCGCATCCCGGATGCCAGTTTCTATCTCTGGCCCAACCTGGAACGGGACGACACCCAGGTTGCCTGTGAGTGGCTGGAAAAAGCCAACATCCGGGTTTTGCCGGGCCAGTATCTGTGCCGCACCATTAACGGCGTAACACCGGGCTATGGTCACGTACGCATAGCGCTGGTGGCAGAACTGGAAGCCTGCATAGACGCCGCCGAACGCCTGCGCCGCCTGCTCTGAACAGCAGGCCTGACTCTTTGTAAGACACGCTGTGCAAGATAAGGAAAACTGACCGCCATGATCCGTATCTACGGCATTCGCAATTGCGACACCATTAAAAAGACGCTGGCCTGGTTCGCCGACCAGCAGGTCGAGATCGAGTTTATCGACTACAAGAAAACACCGCCGGATGAAGCGCTGCTGCGCAGCTGGCTGACGCAGCTCGACTGGGAACAACTGGTCAACAAGCGCGGCACAACCTGGCGCAAACTACCGCAGGAGCTGCGTGACAACATGACCGAAGCCGGCGCAATTGAGCAGATGATCGCCAACCCGTCGCTGATCAAACGCCCCCTGGTTGACCATAACGGCACCCTGAGCGTTGGCTTCGATGAACCGCATTTTAAGCAACTGGTGGCTCAGGCTCGCTGAACCTGCTTTTAACCCATTAAACGACACCGAGAGGACATCCCATGAGCTATTTTGCAGTGGCAATCGGCACCGCCACCCGAAACAAAGACGGCAAGATCATCGAAGCCTGGTACCCGCAGCCGATTCTCAACCCGTCGGACGATCTAGTCACCACACTGAGCCAGGTTGCCAAACTCAACGGCGGCAACGAAGCCCTGGTGATTGAAAACACCCAAATGAGCAAACTGTCGGATTGCTTCAACAAGGCCGGCCACAGCGAAAGCGCCCAGTTCTGTCGCGCCGCCGAAAGCAGCCATCAGACCATCGTACTGACCGTGCTGGAAACCGATGCCGCGCCTGCCTCCGTTGCCGAAGGCTATCTGAAGCTGCACCTGCTGTCGCACCGCCTGGTCAAGCCCCACGGCTGCTCACTCGATGGCCTGTTCGGCCTGCTGCACAACATCGCCTGGACCAACGAAGGCCCGATCGATCTGCCAGAACTGGCCGACCGCCAAATGGAAGCCCGCCTCGCCGGCCGCGTTCTCGATGTCCAGTGCGTCGACAAATTCCCGAAAATGACCAACTATGTGGTGCCCAAAGGCATTCGTATTGCCGATACCAGCCGGGTGCGGCTTGGTGCGCATGTGGGTGAAGGCACGACCGTCATGCACGAAGGTTTTGTGAACTTCAACGCCGGAACCGAAGCGGTATCCATGGTTGAAGGACGCATCACCGCCGGTGTTATGGTCGGCGACGGCTCTGACGTCGGCGGCGGATCGTCGATCATGGGCACCCTGTCAGGCGGCGGTAAGGTCGTGATTTCACTGGGCAAGAACTGCCTGCTCGGGGCGAACTCCGGCATCGGTATCCCGCTGGGTGATCGTTGCACTGTCGAGGCTGGCCTGTACGTCACCGCTGGCACTAAGGTGGCCATGCTCGACAATAAAAAACAGCTGGTCAAAACGGTTAAGGCACGGGAACTGGCGGGTCAGTCGGATTTGCTGTTCTGGCGTAATGCCGAGACTGGGCGAGTGGAATGCTTGTCGAACAAGTCAGCGATTGAATTGAACAGCGAGTTGCACAGCAATAACTGAGTTAGATGTTTAGAGGCTCGCAACCAAGCGAGTACCAGGTGCCGGGTATGCCTATCCGGGGGAGTCTGAAGCATGGATGCTTCAGTCTAGGCCCCATGGACGGGTTCACGCCGACCCCGGAGAGGCATACCCGGTATCTGGTACGTACTCATGGCTACAAGGGAAACCCTAAGAGTTAGTCGCAGACGAACAATCGCACCTGGTGCTCAGTGAGTAGATTCTGGAAAACTCTGGGGGGTGGGCTGTCGGTATAGAACGCATCGGCCTGGGCAATGCTGCCCAGTCGAACCATGGCCTGGCGGCCAAACTTGCTGTGATCGGCGGCCAGTAACACCTGGCGGCTGTGTTCAATAATGGTTTGGGCGACGCGGACTTCCCGGTAATCGTAATCCAGCAGGGAGCCATCGTCATCGATACCACTGATGCCGATGATGCCGTAATCGAGCTTGAACTGGCGAATAAAATCCAGTGTTGACTCCCCCACAATGCCGCCATCGCGGGCACGCACCTCACCACTGGCGACAATCACCCGAAAGTCTTCCTTGCCGCTCATCAGCGTAGCCACATGCAAATTGTTGGTCACAATCTGCAACCCTTTGTGCTGCATCAGGGCATGGGCAATGGTCTCGGTGGTGGTACCGATGTTGATGAATAGACTGGCGTGATCGGGGATCTGGTCTGCCAGTGTTCTGGCGATGCGCTCCTTGGCCGCCTGGTTCAGAATCTGCCGGTCGAAATACGGCAGATTCTCCGTCGAATTAACCGGACTGGCCCCGCCGTGAAACCGCACGATCAGACCGCTGTCTTCCAGCAAGGTCAGGTCGCGGCGAATGGTTTGGGGCGTGACGCCAAAGTCCTCAACCAGATCGTCGATGGTGGCATGACCGTCTTTCTCGACGCGCCGCACAATAGCCGTCTGCCTCGGATTCAGAGGCTTGTCTGTTCGGATGTCACGTAGCGTCATGCGGGCTTATTGCACTCCCCCGGTTGCGGCCAACCGCTCTTCCAGCGCATCCACCCGCTCGCTGACGGCTACCAGGCGACGATTCGCCTCCAGCCTGCCGGCATCAATGGACCGCAGCACATCGTTCAGTTCGGCGACCTCTTCTTCAAGCACCTGCTGATTCATGGTTACCGTGCCCTGCTCCACCAGCAGGTTCTCCTGCGTCAGCGTCAGCCTCAACAGACGCTCTTCCAGCGTGGCCGGGTTCAGACCTTCCAGGCTAGCCTGGAGCTCAGCAATCGTTTCTGAGGTCTGGCTCAATTCAGACTGCAGGCTCGACAGCGTTTCGGACTGAGCCTCGATAGTGGCCGCCTGTTCTTCGACCCGGGTGGTAAGAGACGCAACCGCCTGCTGGCGAGCGTCAATCTGCTCCTGCACATCATTCTGGATCTGGGCGATAGACTGCTGGTTGGTTTCTATCCACTCCCGGTTACGCTCATTGGCCACAGCCCAGAGTTTGCGAATTTCGCTCATCTGCATGTCGGTTTCGGCCTTGATGGCACGGAACTGATTGTTAATGGCCGTCTCGTTCATCACCACCGACTCATCGGTTTCGGTCATCGAGCGCTGAACCGACACAATACGGTCATCTGCCAGTTGCAGGCGCTCGTCAAACATGGCCAAACTCTGCTGCTGGCTGTAAACCATCAAACCCAGGCCGGCACTTACGCCAAACAGCACCAGAACCAGCACCCACAACAGGGTCGGGCCAGAGCCGCCCCGTGTCGTTGGCTCGGAACGCCGCGGGGACGCTGCGTTGCGTGGTGTGGACGAAGGCGTCGTCGTTGGCTTGCGACCGCGGATCTGGTCCCGGTCCGGAACCATTTTGGGCAGATCACCACCCGGCTTTGAATCCGACATTGAAACAACCTGTTCGGTAAATTAGGTAGGGTCATTATAGGGACAGCCCCCCGATGAACAAGAGAGGCTCGGTAATTGTGTCCAATCGCATTAAAATAGCCGTCAAGGCACACTTGAAACCGGCCCCGACCGACCAGATAGTACAGACACGAGTGAAAACGTGCTAATACACCCATCAATAAGACAGAGGGAGAACACCATGGCTTTTGAACTGCCAGAACTGCCATACGCGATCAACGCGCTGGAACCCCACATTTCTCAGGAAACGCTGGAATACCACCACGGCAAACACCACAACACCTACGTGACCAAGCTGAACGGCCTGATTCCGGGTACCGAGTTTGAAGGCAAAAGCCTGGAAGACATCATCAAATCCTCTTCCGGTGGCGTGTTCAACAACTCCGCTCAGATCTGGAACCACACCTTTTACTGGCACAGCCTGAGCCCGAACGGCGGTGGCACACCAACCGGCGCCCTGGGCGACGCGATCAACGCCAAATGGGGTTCTTTTGAAGCCTTCCAGAAGGAATTCGACGAGAAAGCCGTCAACAACTTTGGTTCCAGCTGGACCTGGCTGGTCAAGAACAACGATGGCTCTCTGGAAATCGTCAACACCAGCAACGCCGGCACCCCCATCACCGAAGGTCAGACGCCGATCATCACCGTCGACCTGTGGGAACATGCCTACTACATCGACTACCGCAACCTGCGTCCCAAGTATCTGGAAGCATTCTGGAAACTGGCAAACTGGGACTTCGCGGCCGAGAACTTCGCCAAATAAGGCGAGCTCAATCGCACAGTAATCCCCTACTCCGCGCTGCGGGGTACGGTGTTCGAAAGGTGGCTTAGGCTACCTTTTTTTATATGCGAAACCGGTCACATTTGTCATATACTGGTTCGCATAGCACCCTGGTAGTAGTACCTGCATGATCAAACGCATTCCTGTATCCAGCCTTAAGGTCGGTATGTACATATCCGATATGAACACCGACTGGATTCCGCATTACAACTATTCCCGCAAGGGAAAAATTGGCTCGGAAGCAGTGATTGAAAAGATCAGGTCGCTGGGGGTCAGTGAGCTCTACATCGATACCGCCAAAGGACTGGACTCGCCTGATGGCATTCCCTGGGTCGAGATCGACCGGCAAAATGAAGCCGAACTGCTCACCGTGGGCGAGCAGACCCACCATAACCGCCCCAGAATCAACACAGCGGTAGAGCGGGACCACGCAGATGCCTTGCACAAAGAGGCCAAGACCCTGGTCGACACCCTCCTGGTCGACGTAAAACTGGGCCGTTCCATCGATGTTCATTCAGTGAACGAAGTCGCCGATCACCTGCTCGACTCCGTCTTCCGCAACCACAACGCCCTCACTTGCCTCGGCCGCATACGCCACAAAGACTCCTACCTGATGGAGCATTCGGTCAACCTATCGGTACTGATGTCGGTATACGGCCGCTACCGCAACATGTCGCGCGACATTCTGCAACAACTGATGGTGGGCGCACTGCTGCACGACATCGGCAAAACCCTGATTCCGGACGAAGTCCTGCACAAGCCGGGGCGACTGAACGATGCCGAGTTCGAGATCATCAAACAACACGCCCTTCATAGCCGCACCATTCTGGAACAAACCCCGGGCATATCGAAGCTGGCCATCATGGTCGCCGCCCAGCACCATGAAAAGATGGACGGCAGCGGTTATCCGCTCGGGTTAAAAGGTGAAGAGATTTCAGAATACGGTCGAATGACGGCAATTGTAGACGTATACGACGCCATCACCGCCGACCGCGTTTACCACAGAGGCATTCCACCCAC
>DASSWT010000079.1:0-2744 GCA_035704555.1 Saccharospirillum sp.
ACGCGCGATGTTGAAGTCAGCCGCAGCCACCGCAGTGGCAACCCGGCCGCGACCCTGATTGGCGGCGCCGTCGGAGCGACGGTTGGCTCGCACAGCGGTCGTACACCGGAATCCCAGGTGTTTGGGGCCATTGCCGGTGGCATTATTGGT
Source organism: Saccharospirillum sp. (assembly GCA_035704555.1). Lineage (GTDB taxonomy): Bacteria > Pseudomonadota > Gammaproteobacteria > Pseudomonadales > Natronospirillaceae > Saccharospirillum. Next base: position 151 of record DASSWT010000079.1, read on the forward strand.
GGCGCTATTGGCCATGAACTAGGCGGGCGGGGTGAAACCACTGTCCAGTATAGAACCGAGCGCGAGTGCGAAGTTGAGTACCGCCATCGGCGCAGTGATCTGGTAGGCTACGAAGTCCGCTACCGCTACAATGGTCGCGAATTCATGACTTTTATGGACCGTCACCCCGGACGTTATGTCGAGCTTGCTGTGGAGGTGACGCCCCGTTAATTAAAGAGGCACTTTCATGTCAAGCTATGCTGCGGCGCCCCTGAGACGCCTGGGAATCAGCGCCTGTTGTCTGTTGTTGCTGGTCGCTGCGGGTGCCGCACAGGCTGAGAGTAATCGCCATCCCTGTACTGGGGATATCTTGCCGCTGAACACCGAAAGCGCCGTGGTGCAGGCTGCGGAGTGTCTGTTTGGCGGCCGGGTAGTAAAGGTTGAACGGGTCAGCGCTGGCAACGACTGGGCCTACCGGTTGCGCTTGCTGCTGGACGCCGGCCGCGTCCGGACAGTCGATCTGAATCGCTCTACAGGCATGCCGGTCGATCCGGCGGTGCGGGAGGAAGTGAATGAAACTCTTGATCGTTGAAGATGAAGCCGGGCTGCGTGAACACCTGCACGGCGGTTTCAAAAAGGAAGGCTTTGCAGTCGACACCTCCACCGATGGCAACGATGGCCTGTTTCAGGCGACTGAAAACGACTACGACGTGGCCATTATCGATCTCGGCCTGCCCGGCCTCGACGGCATAGAACTAATCCGACAGTTACGTGCCGCCGACAAACACTACCCGGTACTGATACTGACCGCGCGCGGCCACTGGCAGGATAAAGTGGCCGGCCTGGAAGCCGGTGCCGATGATTACCTGGCCAAGCCCTTTGTGTTCGCCGAGTTGCTGGCTCGGGTAAAGGCGCTGCTGCGGCGCAGCGTGGGCATGGCGACCGCCACTCTGACCGTAGGCCCCTACGAGCTGGATACTGCGTCGCGCCGGGTGCGCGTTGACGAACGGGACGTCGAACTGACCAGTTACGAATACAACACCCTCGAATACCTGATGATGCACCGGCACAAGGTCGTCTCCAAAACCGAGCTCACCAACCACCTCTATGAGCAGGATTTCGACCGGGACAGCAACGTCATCGAAGTCTTTATCCGCCGCCTGCGCAAGAAGCTGGACCCGGATAACCTGCGCAACCCCATCACGACCCAGCGCGGCATGGGCTATCGATTCAATGCGGACGCTGTGGCTGAATGATCGGCCGATGACCGTGTTTTCACCACGCCGCGCCAAGTCTGGCTCTACCTTTTCACTGCGCCGCCGTTTGCTGGTCTCGGCCAGCCTTGTCCTATTAGTGTTTCTGGGGGTCACGGGTATTGCCCTGGACCGGGCCTTTGAGCGCAGTCAGATGTCGGGTCAGTCTGAGCGTTTGTTCCTGCGAATTTTAACCCTGTTGGCGGAATCTGAATTTCAGGCCGATGGCCTCTGGCTCCCGGCCTATCTGGCGGAAGAGCGCTATAACTCGCCGGAATCCGGGTTGGTGGCGCTGGTGCTGGATGAGCAGCGCCAGGTCATATGGCAAAGCCTGTCGAGCCAGTGGTTTGATCAGACCGATTGGGTAACGTCGCGTGCCAATATCGCTATTGGTCAGGAAGACTTCGGGTTTCGTGGCGACTATATCTATGAACGCTATGCCGTCTTGTGGGAAGCAGCAGATGGGCGCGAACAGCGCTATGAATTCTGGGTGCTGGAGACGGCTGCACCCCTGAACCAGATTATTCAAACCTTTCGTCAGCAGTTGTGGGGTGGCCTTGCTGCAGTTACGCTGGCCTTGCTGCTGGCGCTCTGGCTGGTTGCTCGCTGGGGGCTGAATCCCTTGCATCAACTGGCGCAGAATCTGCAAAAAATCAGAACGGGTGAACAGGGTCGTTTGCAGGGCCGGTACCCGAGTGAACTGAAACCACTGACGGATAACCTGAACCGGCTGCTGGATGCCGAGCAAAGCCAGCGTGAGCGCTACCGCACCGCGATGGCCGACCTGGCGCACAGCCTGAAAACCCCGCTTGCGGTGATTCGAACACTGGAACCGGCCGATAGCCGGGAGTTGCACGAACAGGTGCATCGCATGGATCAGATAGTGCGCTACCAGCTGCAACGGGCCGTCACTGAAACCCGGCAGGGTCCGGTGCTTGGCCAGAGAAGTTCATTGAACCAGAGTCTCGACCGGCTTGGCCGGGCACTGGGCAAGGCCTTTCATCACGAAGACAAGGTGCTGGATTTGCCTGAGCCGGACCAGGAGTGGACCCTGGCAATGGACGTAAACGATGTGCTCGAAGTCTTCGGCAACCTGCTGGAAAACGGCTTCAAGTACGCCCGTTCGGTCATCACTGTTTCGGTGACGCGCCAGCCGGAATTCCCCGACTGCTGGGTGGTCGACATCGATGACGACGGTCCGGGTATCGACCTCGAACGCCGCAATGCCGTGCTCAACCGCGGCCAGCGGCTCGATACCCTGCAACCGGGGCAGGGCATTGGCCTGAGTATGGTGACCGACATTCTGGGCAGCTATGGCGTTTCTCTGCGCATCGAAGATAGCCCGCTGGGTGGTGCCCGTTT